>JAPUIL010000817.1 GCA_027297085.1 Verrucomicrobiota bacterium
AGTAGTTACCTTTTGAATACTCTTTGCCGTCCGGTGCTTTTCCACCACATACGAGGGAGGCTCCTTTTTCGATAGCATCGGCCACATGTGTTATCACCTGAGCAAGTGCTTCCGGTGTGCACATCGGGCCGTTGTCTACGACTGGGTCGCTAATGCCGTCGCCCATGGTCATGGCTTCGGCTGCCGTTTTCAGCTTTTCAACAAAGGCGTCGTGAATGGAACTGTGTACATACACGCGATTCACACTACTACAAGATTGGCCACAATTGCGGAATCCCTTGTAAGCAATAACCTTTGCCGCCAAATCCAGATCGGCATCTTCGCAAACCACCGCCGGGCAGTGGCCTCCCAACTCGAGGGAGACTCGTTTCAGATCTGGAGCGCAAGATTCAAGGATCCGTTTCCCCACCTCGGTTGATCCGGTCATGGCGACCTTCGCCACATTGGGATGCCTTACTAAGGTTTCTCCCAATTGTGCGTCGAGTCCCGTAATAACATTTATAACACCAGGCGGAATTCCTCCCTCGGTCAAAGCATGGCAAAAAGCGGTGGCACAAAGTGGAGTTACGGGGGTAGGTTTGACAACTACCGTGCAGCCCACGGCCAGAGCCGGTCCCAGTTTCCAGGCCAGTAGAGCGACTGGATAATTCCAAGGCGTGATAGCGGCGCAGACGCCAACTGGTTGGTGTACTACCCAGGATCGAAAATTAGATTTCTCGGTGGGATTTATAGTTCCCTCAATACGGACCCCCTCCGCTGCATAGTAATCAATTAACTCGCAAGATGAGGTCACTTCACCGACCGATTGCTTCAATGGCTTGCCTTGTTCCAAGGCCATCAACCGTCCTATCTCTTCGGCCTTGTTTTTAGCAAAAGCGGTGGACTTGCGAATGATCTTTTCTCGCTCCCAAGCTGTTTTGGCGGACCATTCCTGGAAAGCAACTTTTGCACTGGCAACTGCTCGATCGACATCCTCAGCTGAAGCGTCCGGCGCCCTGCCGATGATATCTCCGGTGGCTGGAGAAGGGATGTCGTAGGTTGCTGCTCCTATTGCCGGAACAGCTTCACCGTTAATAAGTAGTTGAGCTACGGGTACACTCATGATTTTGGATCAATACAGACTTCGACAGCCTCGACACCTTGGGGAATGGATTCTATGTTGGGTTCCAGGTTGGATTCATCCGCGGGTGAAATAACTTCTATAGTTTTCATAATCGGAACTCGGTAATTTTTAAATGGTCATTTTTTGAGAATATCGTTCTTCACGGATTGGGTGTCCCATGCTTGGTCGATTGGAGTCTGTCTATCCTGTTGGTCTTCTTCAAATTGCCGCTCCATATCGTTGAGGCGTTCGCGCACGTGGCTGATGTAGGCTTTTTTATCTTTGTGGGTTTTTTTTGCGGCCAAGCGAACCGATTCTAAATCGTGTTTTCGAAAGGCCTTGGTGACTCGTTCAGCCCGATGAGCACGAACCCCTAATAGAACCAAAGCTGCTTTGCCTAACTCAGTTGCACTTCCGGCATGTTGATGAATACAATAATCCACACCTGCTTCAAGTGTCTTATATTGATGAGGCCGTTCTAATGCTCGGACCATTAATTTCAAATGTGGGAAATGTTTTTGGGCCGTTTCAATGAGTGAATCAGTGTCTTCCTGATTACTCAAAGTTATGATTAGAATCTTTGCCTTATAGGCGCCGGCGGCTTCCAGTAGGTCATGTCGGTTAACGTCGCCATAGAATGCCTTGATCCCGATTCGCCGCAGAAAATCAACATGATCGGGATCGCTATCAATAACGGTCATTTCGATTTTCTGAGAGCGAAGGAGCCTGCCTACAAAGTTGCCAAAACGTCCGAACCCGGCCAGAATTACAGGTGCGTCTTCTTCCATGGGATCAGGCTCACGGTCATCGCTTTCGCGCGTGCCAAATCGAGGGCGAATAACTTTTTCTTCCAAAATGAGAACTAAAGGTGTCAACACCATACTCAGTGCCACACTTGCGATCAGCATTTGGGCAACCTCACCCCCAACCACGCCTTCGGCTACACCAAAGCCGAGGAGCACAAAAGCGAACTCTCCCCCTTGAGCCAAGGACAACGAAAATAGCATCCGTTGATCGAGCAACAGTTTTGTAAGGGTGCCTAGGCCGAATAAAATAGCCGCCTTCAGTACCATCAAACCTACCACCAAAGCTGCTACAAGGTTGGGCTTTGCAGCAATCAAGGAGAAATCGATCGATGCACCCACTGAGATAAAAAATACGCCGAGTAGTAAGCCTTTGAACGGTTCAAGGTCAGCCTCCAGCTCGTGACGGTATTGGCTGTCCGCCAGCACCACTCCGGCCAGAAATGTTCCCAATGCAGGAGACACTCCGAGCATGCTCATGAGCAGCGCGATTCCGATTACCAGCAAGAGCGCCAAAGCCACAAATGTTTCGCGGACTCGCGTTTTGGCCACTATATTAAGGATAGGTTGAAACAGATATTTCCCGGCTAGGATGATAAATATCACGGCGGCGAAAACCAACAGGGTAGCCATCCAACCTGGTTGATGCGCCAACCAGTCCTGTACCGGGCCAACTTCCTCGACGCGATGATCATTTGACACTGCCGGAGCAAGAGTTGCCAACATCGGAAAGACTGCTAACATCGGAATGACTGCGATATCCTGAAAGAGCAAAACGGAGAAAGCGCTTTGACCTCCCGAAGATTTGGTAAGGTTTTTTTCCTGAAGGGATTGAAGTACAATGGCCGTTGATGAAAGGGCCAGGGCCATTCCTACCGCTAGTGCCACTTGCCAGCCGAGGCCAAAACTCATTCCTATCGCGCCAATTGCCACCATGGTTATACCCACCTGAGCGCCTCCCAGGCCTAGGATAGGTCCTCGAAGTCGCCAGAGCAATGCCGGTCGCAATTCCAAGCCTATAAGAAAAAGCATGAGAACCACACCGAACTCCGCAAAGTGCATCACATCAGCACCTTCTTCGCCGACCAGGCCGAGTACGAAAGGACCAATGACGAATCCTGCAACCAGATAGCCTAGCACCGAGCTAAGTCCCAAACGTTTGGCAAGGGGTACGCAAATCACCGCCGTCAGGAGATAAACGAATGCGGAAACAAATAAGGATTCGAAAGCCATGATGCTCTAGCTGGTTTGCAGGTATTTACGGTAACGATCCACAGCGGAAGAGAGGGCATCTCCATCCAGTTGAAAGGCACCGTAAAATATCATGGGTTCAAGATACTCCATCCGGCACAGGACCGCTGTGCGTTCAAGAGGCCGTAAAAATTCTTCAACCGGGTAGTAGTTGTGTCCTTGTGGGCAGTAGGCTTTTTCCGATCCTCCCGTCGAGATGACAGACTTTACCGTTTTACCCTCCAAAACGGTACCATCCGATCCGTAGGCCCAGCCGTGTTGCAACACCACATCGATCCATTCCTTCATCAGCGCAGGAACCGAATACCAATAAAGCGGGTGCTGCCAGATAATCTTAGAATGTTCCAGGAGGAGAGCCTGCTCTCGTTGCACATCGATATAGAAATCCGGATACTCCTCATAGAGGTCGTGAAAAGTAACGCCTTCCAGATTTTCCACCCCTTCTTTTAATGCCCTGTGGACCTTCGATTTTTCAAGGGCGGGATGGGTAAATAAGATAAGCGTTTTCTCCATAGGCACAGGTTAAGACGAAGCAGCGACGGAGTGGGGGAGTCAATGGGTTTTCAACCCGAATGTCTGGCACCGGGTGTGATTTTTTGTGCGGGGATAATTTGACTCTTTCATCGAGGAGAAACTTTGTAGGCCATCCGTTGCAACCACGATGCGTAGGGCTGCGGCGTCCCCGCCGCGCCGTGTGTTTTCGGGCATATGACGGCGGAGCGGGGACGCTCTCGCCCTACCTCTTTGTCCGTCTGGAAACCTAACATTTCCAAAGAAACTCCTATGGGTCCCTGCAGAAAAAATCACAACCACTGGCACCGGTAGCAGGATTCTTTCTTTACCCTGTTCAGCTTTATTCATTCCCACGGGGCTGGCCGCCGGTACCTGGAAGTCTCCGGCCTCCAAAAACGATCGCATCTTTCCCTTTATCCTTTTTGGGGTCGTACTCTAAATTCTTGGCCGGTATCTTAGCATCCACCAAAGCCAGATAATCGTTTAACTTCCGGTGGATTTTTGCGGTCAGTTCCGGATGGGTTGAACTCAGGTCATTGGATTCACCAATGTCTTTGCTCAAATCGAAAAGCATGAGTTTGCCGGTATCATATTCTTTCCTAAGTTTATAGTTCCCAGATCGAATAGCGGCCTGCGGAAACACCTTTTTGAAATCGCGGTAGTGCGGATAATACCAAACAAAGTCTTGCGTGGGGCGATCGACCTCACCTTTGCCTGAATTTTTAAGCAGCTTTGCCAAACTGTCCAACCCTGGTCGTCTGCCAGGAAGAGAATG
>JAPUIL010000818.1 GCA_027297085.1 Verrucomicrobiota bacterium
TCTTATCGAATGGCAACACCATCCGGGGATTGCAGATCGTTGGCTTTACTGTGGCGGGAATTGCCCTGGAACGTGGTGCAAGTGACAACCACATCGGCGGCGACCGTGGGATCGGTACCGGTCCTCTGGGTCAGGGCAACCTGATCAGCGGCAATGGCGACTTTGGCATCGCGTTATGGGACGAGGGCACTTCATTTAATACCATTCAGGGTAACTCCATCTTCAGCCATACACGCGACGGCATCCATTGCAACGGCGTCAGCTACAACCTGATTAGAGACAACGTCATTGGTTTAAACGAGTCAGTGGGAATATACTTATCCTGGGTTGCTGACGGCCATAATACGGTCACAGCCAACTTCATCGGTACGAACGCCGGCGGTGAGACCCCTTTGGGTAACAGGTTCGCCGGTGTTCTCGTTGACCAAACCGATAGCAACGTTATCGGCTCCGGAAATATCATCGCTTTCAATGGTGCGGGAATCAGGTTTTGGGCGAATACTCCCAACAATACTGTCACTCAGAATAGTATCCACGACAACCGCGAACCGGGCAGTTACTCGGAAAGCCGCAGGCCGGGCATTGATGTGACGGGCGCCGGCGATCCCAGACGGATAAGCCCGCTCATCCTCGATTTCGACCTACAGGCTGGTAACCTGACAGGTTTGGCCTGCGCAAACTGTATCGTGGAGCTCTTCTCTGATAGCGAGGATGAAGGAGGAATCTTCGAAAACCAGGCGACAGCCGACGGCACCGGCTTCTTCAGTTTCAGTAAAGGTGTTGCCTTCACCGGCCCATACCTGACTGCGACCGCCACGGGCCCTGATGGCACAACTGAGTTTTCACGACCTACCCGAGGGACCAGTGGGATTACCACGTTCCAGGAGGGTAATACCCTCGCAAAGCTCCGGCTCCAGACCAAGCCATCTGTAGAACTCGCCGAAAATCGTATAAGTCTCAACTATGATCAATTGTGGGAATTGGACAATATTGGTGCTGAGGATCTTTTGGAGGAAGTGACCACACTGGGCGTAAAACGCTTCGACACCTCAATTCACGAAGTCGAGTCCCCCATTAATTGGGCCGCCGGGTCAGAATTGAGTGTTTCCGCAACTGTCGACCTCTTTATCGATGACTTAATTGCGAACGGTGTCGCGGTGAATTTTGACCTCTACTTTTGGGATAAAGACGGTCACGCCAATGGAGAAGAGCTATCTACACCACGATTTCAGACTGAGGAGCAAATCCAGGACTTCCTGGACTACGTTCGCTTTATCGTCAGTCACTTTAAAGGTCGCGTCCAATACTACACGATTTGGGGCGAACCGGACAACTGCGGCGACTCACCCCAAAGCGGCGGCAATATCAAGTGTATAGAACCACTCGACTATATAAATCTCGCAGAACAAACGATTCCTGTGATTCGCGAGCTAGACCCCCAGGCCAAAATTGGCTTGGCCCCGGTCGTTCTTTTTTTCGGCCGCGACTGGCTTTCCACGCTCCTTGAATCCGATGTTATAGCTCAATTCGATGTGATCAAAACACACCCCTTTTATGACGCGGCTCCCGACATCGACTTTGCCAATGACGATGGTGTCACTTTCGCTGACTACTATTACGAATACCCTTCCCTAGTTCAGGATATTCAGCAAACGGCCTCCGCACATGGATTCCAAGGGGAATACTGGGGCACAGACTTGACATGGTGGGATGAAGGGAACCCAAATAAGACTCTAGGTCAACCCTGGCCGAGCCATACCGAGACAGAGGGAGTCAAGTACATGATGCGAGTCATCGTCATGCAGCTGGGACTAGATGGCAGTTCAGGAGTAAGCGTTGTAAGCAATACGCGTTGGATATACCCGCGTGTGCGCAATCTGACTACCGTCATGGCTGGGGCCAGCCCGGACAGTCTCGCTGTGGAAATCGAGAGTGCAGCCACGAACATAATGAGCTATGGGTTCACTCTGCCCGATGGGGAACGATTGCTTGCCTTATGGACCAACGGAGTAGCCGTCGACGACGACCCGGGAGTAAACACCACACTTACCTTTCCCGGGTTGTCTGCTTCAAAAGTGACAGGCGTTGACGTGCTCGATGGCTTCGAACAGGAAATGGTTTTTGAAACCGAGACCGGCGACCTGGTTATTCGCAACTTGCTGGTCAAGGACTACCCGATCATTGTGCGCCTCGCCGACTAAGGGAAACCAGAGGAACTCGTACACGCTGCTGACGGGAAGGTGCCTCTGCAGAAGCATGGCGGGCAGCGACTTTAACAACGGAGTTTGCGTTCCGAAAGAGAAAATGCTTGTTACCGGAGAAGTTCCAAGCTGCCCTGGATTGGCACACCAATTTTGAACGAATTACACAAAGGCAACTGAACAGAGAAATGTGGGCGGACATCTAGTGGGAATGGCCGAATAAGTCACTTCAAGAACAAATTGATACCGCGCTGGCGGAAATTGAGAATGGTGAAGAGGGAAGGGGGGTGCTTAGGAATCAACTTTTGGAGAACTTAATACTCCTGCAGCTCTTCCCTAAGTCTCCGGTCGCTGAAATAATTGCCTGACCAATTTCGGGTGTAATTGCAAAAGTTGTCACTCACGCAGCTACTTTTGCAATTACACCCACCAATTTCTTACAGAATATTCCAGTCTTGAGTATGTGCCTCATTTTCCTACTTAATGGATAGGCAACCCGCACTATACTCATTCTCCATGGATAACGAATCGCCTATCTATCCACCGAAGCCCACCGGTCTTGGTTTTATTTCGGTTGGCCAATAAATCAACAAAGTTAACTCTTTTCAAAGCATTCTGCGATATGATTGAACGTGTAACACAAATTTTTTCGGCACTCTCGACGGTGGTCATAGATGCAACCACTCTGCAACACAATGTCATACGAAAGAATCAATTCACCATTGGCTATGGAACCGTCAACACCTGGAACCTGGATACCGATAAACCTCCTGCCACATTGCTCACTTTTAATAGAACAAATGACGGTTTGGAGGTGGAGCCGACGAATCCTGGACATACTTTTTTGGTGAATGGGAAGCCCTCGAAAGGTAAGGCCCTGGCTAATGGTGTTGTACACACTCTGCAGGTACAAAACGAATTTTTCCTGTTCAATGTCACCAATAAACCAAAAGCCTGGCTAAGCGGAATTAAATTGGACGAATGGCGGGTTTTTGAATTTGCAACTGGAAATGTCTATGGTCCGTTCGATAAGTTACAATTGGAATTCTGGGTGAAAGAGGAAAGAAAAGACCCAAGTAAATTAATCTATGTCCCCCAAGGTTTATACACAGGATTTAATGTTAACCAGATACTCGGCATGGAATTGCCAGCCCCAGTACCACAAAAAGAGGTACTTCACCAAAAAATAGAGGAATATAGATCTAAAATTCTGAAAAAAAAAGAAGCTCCCTTGCAACAGTCGCGCTGTCCGCATTGCTGGAGCCCCTTGTTT
>JAPUIL010000819.1 GCA_027297085.1 Verrucomicrobiota bacterium
TCGAAAGTTATTTACTGACCCTGCCGGCGAGCCCGTAGTGTATCGAGGGACGAAGGACCGGCACATTCATTTTCTAGTGGAATGAACCCGATACCCTTTAAAATGCTATTCCTCGCCGCAAGCAACGGGGGTATCTACACATTTTTATCTCCCGCGATGCGGGAGAACGGACATCGGGGAACAATGTGTTTTTTTAACTCCGTCGCAAGCAACGGGGAACGATCAAGTTCAATGAGTAGTGAATTCGCCATTGATCTGATTGGATTGCCATGTACTTTACCAACCCTGATCATTCGAACAGAAGGTCTCGAAAAGTTTCCATGAATTGCGAAGAAGGAATATTATTATGAGCGCGTTGAGGTTGATGTATCAGATTTTCAGGTACCTGTCGATTAGAGCTATGTTGCCCTTGCTTATACCGCTTTTCTTTTGGGGCTGCGCTCAGCCGGAAAGACCGCCTAATATACTTTTTATATTTTCCGACGATCACGCCTATCAGGCCATCAGCGCGTATGGTTCGCGTATCATGCAGACGCCTAATATCGACCGGTTAGCTGATGAGGGAATGCTGTTTACGCGGTGCTACGTCACCAATTCCATTTGCGCGCCGAGTCGTGCGGTGATTCTTACCGGGAAGTACAGCCATCTAAATGGTGTTCCGACAAATGTCGAAACCTTCGATGGCAGTCAGCAGACCTTCCCCAAGTTGCTTCAACAAGCGGGTTATGAGACAGCTCTCGTAGGAAAATGGCACTTGAAAAGCTTGCCGGAGGGATTCAATTACTCCGAAGTGCTGCCCGGGCAGGGCGTATATTACAACCCCGGCATGACGAAAAATGGGGAGCCCACAAAGCACACCGGCTATACCACTGACATCATTACGGACTTGGCCATTGAATGGCTCGAGGATATCCGTGACTCGCAAAAGCCGTTCCTGCTGATGCTGCAACAAAAAGCTCCGCATCGGCCATGGGACCCTGGTCCCAAGTACCTTAACCTGTTCGACGATGTCACCATTCCCGAACCCCCCACCTTGTTTGATGATTATTCCGGTCGCGGCACTCAGGTAAAAATCCAGGAAATCACCATCCTGCGGTCGTTAAAGGACCGGGACATGAAGCTGTCTCCGCCCGATAATTTGACTGAGCACCAACAGGCGCAGTGGAATGCTGCCTATCGTGAAAAGAATGAAACATTTCAACGCGAAAATCCCCAGGGCGATGCGCTGCTCCGGTGGAAGTATCAGCGCTACATCAAGGACTACCTTCGTTGTGTAGCCTCCTTGGATGAAAATATCGGCCGCGTCTTGGACTATCTCGATGAAGCTGGATTAGCCGGGAATACCGTGGTGGTGTATGTCTCTGACCAGGGATTCTATCTCGGAGAGCATGGGTGGTACGATAAGCGTTTCATGCATGAAGAATCGTTGAGGACGCCGTTAGTCGTTCGTTGGCCGGGAGTCATCAAACCGGGCAGCGTGAATTCAGACATCGTCTCAAACCTGGATTTTGCTCAGACCATACTGGACATTGCCGGGGCTCCACTACCATCCAGTATGCAGGGCGTCAGTCTCGTTCCTGTATTAAAGGGAAACACTCCCGATGATTGGCGGACCAGCCACTATTATCATTATTACCAATACAAGTCTTACCATACCATCACTCGCCATGAAGGTGTGACCAATGGCCGGTACAAGTTGATCAATTACTATGACTTGCAGGAATGGGAGCTCTACGATCTGGAGCAAGATCCCCGTGAAATGCGTAACGTTTACCAGCATCCTGCCAATGCGGCAATCGTAGGGGACCTGAAGCGGGAGCTGCAACGGCTTCGCAACCAGTACAACTTGCCTCCCATCGAGCCGTTGGAAAAGCAAGAGTGAAGGAGAAAGAGGGAAATGTGAAGTGGTGGAGAGGGTCTGGCCGAGGCTCCGCGCAATTATGGAGAGGTGAAGCCAGGTTTGAGCCGGCGGCGGAGTAGGTCCCTAGCGTATGCGGCGTAGAGCCATGTATTGTCAGGACTGATACGGGCGTAGTTGCAACGAGGCCGACCGCCGGGAGAGGGGATTATTATAAGCGGGGAAGATCCAGCCGCCGCGAAAACAGGTGAGGCGATTTGGGTGCCGAGTGCGGTGCCACTAAGCAGACGACCGTCTGCAAGGACCATCATTCCATCCAGCCTTCCCTGTTTGTTGGAGGGCATGCCCAACTTGTAGGCAGGATGACTTGTGCCAAGTAGCTGCGAATCCTCCCCAATGGGAAATCCGTGAATGGTGTCTGAATCGAACTCCGCAACCAGGAGTGTTTTTTGGTCGAGTGAGAGAGCGATGCCATTGGGCTTCCAGGCAAGAGTTGCTGCCTTATTTCGTTCGAATGTGCCCGCAGCCAGGCGCCAGACCAGTTTGGAATTTGGATCGGTATAGAAAATAGTGCCGTTGTCGAGAATGGCGATGTCGTTGGAAAGGGTACCTTGGTTGACGGCTGTTTTTGTCCAGGTCTTTGGATCCCAGGCATTGATACTCTTGTCGCCACTCGAACAACCAAAGAGGCGTCCATCTGGTCCGAAAGCAATGCCGTTCGCGCGACCGGTAGCTCCATCGATCAGAGTTTTTTTACCCGAATTCTTGTCGACCTTGAATAGCTGATTGCGTGGCACGTCGGTGAAATAGAAGTGACCATCGCTATCCCATGCCATGCCTTCGGCAAACTGATGACCTTCCGAGACGACTTCCCATTCTGAGCCTTCGGCGAATACTACATCTTCGGCGATTAGAAGGCTGGGGAAGATAAGAAAAATGGAGATGAATCGAAGTATCATGATCCTAGAAAATGCTTGGAGATGGGCATTGGCAATATTGAAGCGTCGCCAGAATGGCAGGTTAAGGCTGGTTTTCAGGAATTTTTGGTCCGCCTCAGTTCGAGAGGGTCAAACCTTCAATCCCGCATTGACATGCATGATTGCAAGGAATGACCCTGAGGCCGTCAACACTTCGCAATCTCATCAAAAATACGCTTAACCTTCCATTCAAGCGTCACCAAATTCCTTGCCGAGGTGGAAGGCATTCTGCTTATTAACCGTTCATGCCTTACTCCGCTGACTCTTCCTTAGAAACTTTTGTACGTGAACTACCTAAGACGGAGACCCATTTACACATGGAGGGAGCTTGTCCCTTCGAATTGTTGCAGAAGCTGAATCCGGTTAAATATGCAAAACCGCCTCTGTTTTGGGATGATGGATTTAGGTATGAAAGTTTCGATCAGTTCATGGAATTGTATGGGGAGTATTGCTCTGTGTTTTTCACTTCTGCCAATCGTTATGGTGAGGCTGCCGGGATTGTGCTGGGCAATTGTTGGGAGCAGGGATGCCGTTATGTGGAAACGAGTTTTCATTTGCCGGTCATTAATTTCATGGAAGATGACGGGCCAACGGTTCTAGAAGCCATACGCGATGCAGCGCCACCAGAGCTGGAACTGCGGATCTTTGCCGGGATGTGCCACAACGACTATGCCGATGAAGGCAAGGACTTGATCGAGGAGTGCCTGACTTGGGAGGGATTAGACGGGATCGATCTGCACGGACCCGAATATATACCGTTGGAACTCTGGACGGCCGATGTCTGGGCGCGGGCCCGGCAGGCTGGAAAATTTACCAAGGCCCACGCGGGTGAATTCATGGGGCCGGATTTTATGGAACTGGTGCTGGATGAGTTGAAAGTCACGAGAATTGAGCATGGTGTTCGGTCGGTGGAAAATCCGGAAACCGTTCAACGTCTGGTTAATGATAAGGTTGCTCTGGATATTTGTCCGATTAGCAATCTGAAACTGGTGGTTCAAGGAGTAGCTTCAATGTCCGCCCATCCCATCCGGCAGTTGTTTGACGCTGGGGTTACAGTGACTATCAACTCTGACGATCCCTTTTTCTTCGGTAACCGACTAAGTGAAGAGTATTATGCCCTTCACCAGGATTTGGGTTTTACACTCGTCGAGTTAGCCCAAATTGCCGGAAACGGATTCGATGTGGCGTTACTGGAGGAAAACAAACGCGAAAGTTTTCAAAATGAGTTGGCCGACTTCTGCAATGAAGAGGGATTAACCGCATGAGCCTCGAAAGTGAAAGTTCTTTGCCTTTGATGTGACTCAACTATTAATTCCACGATTTTATGTCTGACCTTCCTTTTTACGAAACGGATAAAGCGGTATCCGAGTATTTACTCTTTCACTACGGGGCATCCCAAGAAATCCTGCCTTATCCAAATGGACCTGTTTCGGCCCTTCATTACCCCGTGCGGTGTGTGGTGGAGTGTGTTGACTCGGGATTGTTGCCCTACGAATCGCGTGCGCTGGATATCGGGTGCGCGGTTGGGCGTTCGTCCTTTGAATTGGCACGTCTTTGCTCTTCGGTGGTGGGTATTGATTATTCACATCGGTTTATTGAAGCGGCTGATGCCATGAAAAGTCAGGGTAGCCTGAAATACTTGCGAGTGGACGAAGGGGATCTTGGAACGGAATTGGAAGCCAAACTTCCCGAAGGAATCGATGCGAATAAAGTTAGCTTTCAGCAAGGGGATGCCACTGCTTTGCCCGATGATTTAGGAACCTTCGACGTTGTGTTGGCAGCTAATCTCATAGATCGCCTGGAGAATCCCAGCCAGTTTCTCAACTCATTGCCTGGCCTCATGAATCCCGGAGGGCAATTGATTATCACTTCTCCCTATACCTGGCTGGAAGAGTATACACCTAAGGAGAATTGGTTGGGAGGGTATGACAACGAAAGCCAATCCCAGCGCACAATCGATGGACTCGTGGAAGTTCTTTCAGCTCACTTCGTTAAAGTGAGGGAAATGGATCTGCCTTTTCTGATTCGCGAACATGCCCGCAAATTCCAATGGAGCGTGGCTCAAGGGACGATTTGGATTCGCAAAGGTCAATGAGCATGGAGCATAGAGTTGGAGGTGAAGATAAACCCTATTGTGGATAGGTCTCTGGTTTCGGGCAAAGTGCAAAAGCGGATCTCCAAATGCAGATAGTCCAGTAGTGAATTTTGATATCGTGAAAAATATCAATAAAGACTGCCCGGTACTGTTGCGCAGTCGAGGAAAGGGGATTCATTTGAGATCAATAATCGTGATACTTCGAACCTTTGTATAGCTATGACTTTAATGCACCCAGATTTAGAAAAATGCCATGCTTATGTTGTTTGCCACCTGACTGGAGATAATCGGCCCATCCATACCGCTAAGACGGCCATGCCATTTGTAACGATTTCCCGGCAAACAGGTGCCGGGGGCCGGACGTTAGGGAAAATCTTACAGGCTTATTTGGATATGAAGTGTTCATTACCTGAGAGTGATTGGACGTTGTTCGATCGGAATTTGGTAGAAACCGCCATGAAAGAGCATGGACTGCCAAGACGGTTTGCCCAATATCTGCCTGAAAGCCGAGTATCTGAACTCTCCGCGGTTGTGGGTGAACTGTTGGGACTTCATCCGCCCTTGTGGGATCTCAATCAGCATGTTTATGAAACGTTGATTCACTTAGCGAATATTGGTGGTGTAATACTGGTTGGACGCGGGGCAAATGTGGTCACTCGTAAGTTGAAATACGGATTCCACCTCCGTCTAGTAGGCAGTCTTGAAAAACGTGCCAAACGCACTGCTATTTATTACAAAATGTCGCTGCCGCAAGCGCGGACCTTTGTAGAGCATGAGGATAAGGCGCGGCGTCTCTGGGTGAAGGACAATTTAGATGAAGATATCAATGACCCCAACCTATATCACCTGACTATAAATACGGATTCACTTTCTATGGAAGATGTAGCTTCAATGGTTGGATGCCACTTACAGAAGTGGATGCCAGTTTTACAACAAATGGGGTGACATCGATGGAATTTTATTCTCTGTAGTATCAGAGTTTCGTTCCTGATTTTTGCGTTGATATCTGAAGGTCAGCGGTGCCTTATGCTCAGTTTCCTAACCATGGTGTAGCGTGTGCCGTTTGATCGATGCCCTTTTCTCTCTTTTGCCAATATCATCCTCTAGAGTTTCTTCTCCTTTTTGGGAGACTTTCCAATGAGTGATCGAGGCGGAAAAGGATTGTGGCATCCTGACTTTCCATTCGCCCCACGCCAAATGCCTTTTTATTATGGTTGGGTGATCCTCTTGGTTGGAACCCTTGGAATCATTTGCAGTATTCCAGGGCAGACTATGGGTGTCAGTGTGTTTACCGATACACTCATCGAACGATTGAGATTAACTCGCATGCAGCTGAGTATTGCCTATCTGATTGGAACCTCGATGAGTGGTTTCCTTCTACCTTTTGGTGGAAAGGCCTTTGACAAGTTTGGCAGTCGAAAGACAGCGGTGCTCATCGCTTTCTTATTGGGTCTGGTTCTAATCTACTTGAGTTATACCGATTATATTTCCAGCGCTGCTGAGGGATTATTTGGAAGTACCCATTGGTGGGTGGCATTTGTTGTGATTCTGATGGGGTTCTTTTCTTTGCGGTTTACCGCCCAGGGAATGTTGATGATGGCATCACAGGCTATGATCGGTAAATGGTTTCATGAGAGACGCGGTCTGATCATGTCGATCAGTGGTACTTTTGTGAGTATTTCATTTTCAATGACACCGTTGGTTTTCAATTGGATGATCGACGTCTATGGTTGGCGTGGGGCCTGGTTGTCCATGGCAGCAATACTTATAGTGGGATTGACCGTTTTGTGTTATCTGTTTTTCAGGGACAATCCCGAAGAGTGCGGATTGGAGATGGACGGACCTCTGAAAGGTACGGGAGCGAAGCGCAATCATCCGGACAATCTTATCGTGCGGGACTTTACGCGTGCAGAAGCGATACGAACGATGGGATTCTGGGCATTTTCCGGCGCCTTTATTTGGTGGGCTCTGTTTGGTACCGGTTATACATTTCACGTCCTTGCCATATCGGAGGAAATCGGAATGGCGAAGACTACTCTGCTCTATCTGTTCTTTCCAGCTTCCATCGTAGGTATGGTTGCCAACTTTGTCATTGGATACGTGAGTGACTACATTCGCATCAAATACGTATTAATGGCCATGTGCCTGGGGATGTTTCTGGTGCCATTCGGTCTGTTACTGCTTCCGATGAAGATCGGCTTTGTATTCTTTGTTTTGGGAATGGGTATTACCAATGGAGCATTCGCAAATCTGAGCGGCAACATTTGGCCCCGGTTTTTTGGACGGACCCACCTGGGTGCCATTCACGGGTTGAATGCTTCAGTCACGGTGATCGGGAGTGGAATCGGGCCGGCCCTGTTTACGGTTTTCAAAGACTATGGCACCGGCTTTCAAGGCATGTTCTGGATGGGACTTGTAGTGCCGTTCGCAGTCTTGCTTATGAGTTTCTTTGCCGACAATCCACAGCGGAAACTGGCGGAATCCTCTGAGTAATAAAACGCGCTTAATTAGATCCTAAGTTTTGACTACCGGCTTAAAGCGAATGTCCCTGGATTCGCCAACTTTTTGGTAGCCAATTTTCTGGTAGATGTTGTTTGAAGTTGGATTATCGAGATCGGTAAAGAGAGCAGTAAATTTCCAATTTGCATCCAGAAGCTTCTGAGTCAGAAGAGCTACGCTCGTTGTCGCGTATCCTTTCTTTCGATACTCTGGAGGCGTATAAACCATGTTGACGGTTATACCGTTGATCGTGGGTCGTGTGGTTGCTGCTGTGGAGAGTATAGTTCCATCTTCCTCGTAGAAGAAGTAAGTGCGTTTGGCAATTTCTCCTGTGAGTTTTTCTCTGGTCTCGGAGCGAAGGGGTTCCTGATTGAGGGACTCCTTATAAAACTCAATCATCCAATCGGTTAGTAATTCCAGTTCTTCCTGTTGAACAGGTCGAATGGTTCCGTTTCCTAAAAGCGATTGATCCACTTCGCGGCATTCATAGATGCCCTGATTCATTGTAAAATACTTCTCGACGTTCATACGCGATGTAGCAACCGCGGTGAAGGTTTCCGCCAGGCTTATTCCTGCCACAATACCCGGTACCTCCAGTTCCTCTGCTATTAGATAATCGATCAGGTAATTTACTGCAGTCTCAAAGTCCTTCTTTGGCGACCAGAGACCGAATGGGAATGGAGGAGTACGCCAACCAGCTAGTTTGATGTCTCCTTGATCTTCAACACTGAACCACAAGTGTTCTTTTTCCTGCAGGGAGGAATTTTCACTAAAGCGTTTCAGCAATCCGAGAAACAGATTGTTGACGGCTTCATGTTCCATTAGCCGGGTTTCGATTTTAGCCCGCAGAACACCGGGATCACTGTATCGTATTACCTCCACCTTAAAATCAGGTCGTATAAAAATCTAGTGAAGGAAAC
>JAPUIL010000082.1 GCA_027297085.1 Verrucomicrobiota bacterium
ATGTGGGAGCTGAAACCTGGCAATGGAGTACTTCCACAGCCAAATCGGCTTTCGAAATCAAATTCTTGATCAATGATACCACGTGGTCACAAGGAGAAAACTTAGTGATAAAACCAGGCACAACTGCCGGTTTTGCACCCGGATTCTAGTTGAAGACTCCGTAGATAAAGAAACTGATACAAAGCCCCGGATTCTTCCGGGGCTTTTTGGTAAACTGCCGTTGACCAGCCGGAGCAACGCTCATCATGCTGGCACAACCATAGCAGTATGCTACTTGAAACCTGACCACCGCTCATGACAGAAGCCTGCCCATATCTACCTGAACCGGATCCAACCATGGACTGGCGCTCCATGAATACCAGCAAAGGGAAAAAAGGCACGCACTTCTACATGACAGCCTTACAGTATGCTCAGGTATTGTGGCTGAGACAATTACCAGCCCGGGCTGTTCTTGCCGTTAATCGAGCACTATTAACGGAGCTAGTGGGTGACGAACCGGAATTAAAGAAATGGCCTCTACCCTATCGGGCTATGGCATGGATGTTGGAGAATTATAAAGACGAATCATTTGTAGGGAATCCACGGGTACATTTTCAGCATCTTGCAACGCGAGTGAAAGGGGGCCGCACGGAGCAACGCAGGTGGCGTGCCTGGGCTTGCTGGTACCTCTCCCGGCAGACAAGGCCCTATCTTCCCGGGGACGAGAAACAGGGAATTACAGGGCCCAAGCGCGAAGATATTCGTTCGGGGTTAAGGACATTTGGAATTCCTGACGAACTGGTGACTTGGGAAGCCGTGGTTCAAGAGCGTGAACTTGTATGAACGATATGACTCCTGCTTAGAGTTCCCGGTATTGCCCTTTATACCGTCTGATTAACCCTTGTAGTTCGGACTTATGCTGTGGCTTTACTTGAAAACCTACAAAGTGAATTCGCACATCTTTCTCCGACTGTTCCTGGAATCTATGAATATCGCGGGAGAGTTCTTTCCATGGGACATTTTCACTACCCCCGGCTGGTTTGCTGCGCTGGAAGTCCCCATCAGAAATAATAAAAATAACATCAGGTTGCCAGGCAAAGGCGGCTTCCAATACAGATTGAACTCCATTGACGGGACTGCGAATCCAATTTCGAGCGGATCTACCATCCGTACGAAACTCATTCTCCAACCAAGTTACACCTGCCTGTTTATTCGCTTTAGTCCCAGCTACCAGGTAATCTTCAAATAAGTCGTAGCTTCGACTGAATTGGATGATCCCAAACAAGGTGTTGGCGTTTAGGCTTTGGATTAGTTTTACCGCTTCTTGCTGCAGTTGGCGTATTGAAACGCCACTTTTCTTGGCCTTGGTTACCACCGATTGAGAAATGTCAAAAGCTATCACAATTCTAGTAGCCTGATCTTCGATTCCAAAGAAACTAACTCGTGAGGTCTCGGAAACCAATCCTTGGAGAGAACCCATCAGGCCTGCCTCGCCCAACAGTGCCGCTGCATCATAGAGGGGGTTTACCGGGTTGTTGAAGGGATTGAACTCCTGCGTAGGCAAAGATGGAAGTGAAGGCATAGCCGAATTGAGTAATGACTCCGTTGTAAGGCGTTCCATCAAGGCAGGCTTACTCGCAACTTCCTGAAACTCCGACAGCGCAACAGAATGCTCGAGCTCTCTTTGGGGAAGATAGATTGTCTTCTTGGCTATAAATTCAGGATCCCGCTTTATTTTTGGTATCACAACGACGACGAAGACAGCTCCAAGCAAAAGACCCATTTGAATAATGAGGGCCCAAACGAATGGTCCCATCTTTGACGAAGGCCGAACTAGTTTGCTGTAGCGATCTGGGGATTTTGCCGCAGACGATTCCATGTTTGGAAAGCCTGATCCAACTTCGCCAAAACTCAATGGAAGAGTGACATTGTCTGCTCAATAAAAAAAATAGGATTTTGGCAAGAATCCCCCTTGACTAGGAATTATTTCCGGATCATAGGTTTCAATCTTTATTTTCCAAGGGGTAGTAGCTCAGTTGGTTAGAGCGCCGGCCTGTCACGCCGGAGGCCGCGAGTTCGAGTCTCGTCTATCCCGCCATTTTTACACCACCGCGGATAGCCGGTGGTTTTTTTTACCCAAACCTGAAAACCGGCTAGAACTAAGTCTGTTTGAAGGTTATCAAGTCGCTATTTCGCTGAAAAATCAGGTCAAGATCATAGAATTTTATGCATTGAAAGGAGTCGATTTTGTGCTACTTATCAACTCTTTAACTCAACTACCAGTAAAGACATGCAGTTTTTTACGACCCTGAAACAACGCGTACATTCTTTGTACCTACCGGCTGATATTTTTCCTTTTACGAATCCATAGTAGGTTCTTGGACGTAAAAATCTGAAAATCATTTAATGCGATCTAAGACCAAATGGGGGTTAGCAGGATTGGCTATAGTAGCCTGCATCCTATTTATCCAGTTATCCAATCCGAAGATTGAATCACGTAAAGTGGTACCAACCACACCTTCCCATACAAACACGGGGCAAAGCGAAGGAGAAAACTCCTCAACGTCTTCCGCTGATCGCGTGTTTGAAACCAGCAAAGTTGAACAAAGCCCTTACAAAAGCCTTTCAACCCAGGTAATCCGGGAAGCTCAGGAAAGATCGGAAGCTTGGTCGGCAAATTATGAGATAGCCGATACTTGGACGGTTCAAGTGAGTAGCCAGATCGATCTAAACAATTTAATTTCCAAGTTGAACGCGCAGCTCATCGGTCCGGTAGCAGGATTTCCGGATGTGTTTGTCTTGAGAGTAAAAGGATCAGAGGCAGCTTCTGTAGCCGCTCAGGTTCGGAATATACTTAGTGCTAGCACAGAAGCGCGTTGGTTTGAGCAGGAAATCATCGAAACCTTTGCACTTCGATACGACGAGACTTCACCACCGATTTCCGATCCCCTTCTAACTGACCAGTGGCACTTAAGGAATACAGGTGACCGAAGAAACGTGGCTGGCGAAGATGCCAATGTCTATCCTGCGTGGAATTATGGGGTTTCCGGGGCTGGGATATTTATCGCGGTTGTGGACACGGGAATCGAAGGGAATCACCCGGACTTGGCACCGAACTACCGCACCGACCTGGACTACGATTATTTGAATAACGATGGATCCGCAGCTCCGGTGACAGGGGATGAGACACATGGAACCGCTGTTTCTGGAGTAGCTGCCGCCGCTGCCAACGAAAGTTGTGGAGTGGGTGCTGCCTTTAATGCTGAACTAATCGGTGTCCGCCTGATCAATGAAAATCAAGGTGTCTCTTCAAGCAGGCAAGCCTCAGCCGTCTCTCATCGCTCTGATTTGGTTCATATATATAACAACAGTTGGGGTCCTGATACCGATAACGGCGCTCGCTTGGCCGGGCCAGGCAACCTTCCCTTTTCAGCCATAAAAAATGCGATTGAGGAGGGCAGAAACGGCCTCGGCTGTATTTTTGTCTGGGCCGCTGGAAATGGATTAAACATTGGTAGTAACGTAAACTACGACGGTTGGGCTTCCCATCGATACACCATCGCCGTGGGAGCAGTGGGCGATCATGGCAGGCAGTCCAATTACAGTGAACCTGGCGCATCTATGTTGGTGTGTGCACACAGTAATGGAAACACATCAGGCATTCGAACAACTGATCTGCAAGGAGCTGCAGGAGCGGATTCAGGAGATTGTCGCATCGAATTTGGCGGAACGTCATCGGCTTCGCCACTTGTAGCAGGAATTGTGGCCCTGATGCTGGAGACTAACCCCAACTTAACCTGGCGGGACGTACAACACATTCTTGCAAAAACAGCGGTAAAAGTATCCACAACCGACTCGGACTGGACCCGAAATGGTGCAGGTTATTGGGTGAACCACAAATTCGGATTTGGCCGTGTAGACGCCGCGGCGGCTGTTAAGGTTGCACAAGATTGGATCCCTGTGGGTGAAGAAATACTGATTACTTCGAATTCTTTAAACCTCAACCAAACAGTTCCCGACAACTCCACAGCGGGTATCCAGGCTTTCTATACAGAGAACAACAACATCCGCGTTGAGCATGTGGCAGTCACACTCAAAATTCACGCCGGAGTAGGAAATACGATGGATTGGGGTAACTTAAAGATATCTCTCACATCACCAGATGGAACCGACAGCATCCTCGCCGAACCACACACAGATGCTCAAAAATCATACACAGAGTGGACCTACTGGACCGTGCGACATATGGATGAAACCAGCCAGGGAACCTGGACACTGGATATCGAAGATCTCAGGACTGGGAACATACACGTGGTTGATTCCTGGGACATCGAAATTTACGGCACCGAAATATTGGAAGATGACAACCAGATCCCAGTGGCGGTTAGAGACGACTTCACAATTTCCAATTCCACAACTCGCCTGAATGTTCTGGGAAATGACACGGATGACGATGGAGATGAGCTGGAAGTCATTTCGATTTACCGCTCTCCGCACAGTGAGGTGAAATTGCTTCAATCCGGTTTGATCGAATACACACCAGGCAATGGGTTGGGAGGAAAGGATCGTTTCGGCTATACTATGCATGACGGACGCGGCGGCATAAAAACGGCCGAGGTCCATTTGGTCATGCCAATACCCGATGCAAAAGACGATCAGGTAGCAACCAGAAGAAACACCTCCATAAGTATAGCGGTTCTGGATAACGATAGTGATCCCAACGGAGGAAATATTCGAATTACAGACTTTTCGACGCCTCAACACGGAGTTGTTGATTTTCAAGGTATTATCAATCTGCAATATACACCTGAAGAGGGTTTTATAGGTATCGACCGGTTTACTTATTCAATAACCGATGACATAGATGGAGACGCAACAGCTGAAGTCACCGTCTTCGTCACGGCTGAGGATGATTACGCGCTGCTTTTTGATGGAAACAACGACCAAATCGATATCGGAGGTTCCGGAAATCAGCATTTAAAGTCCGCCTTCACTATTGAGGCTTGGATACGCCCAACAGGTTGGGGTGAAGCGGAAACGGGCTATGCTCGAATTCTCGACAAGAGTTCAATTGTTTACTATTTGCACGGCATCGGTTTTGCGGGATACAATCCCCACAGTCTACTGATTTCACTGGACCATGCGAATGGAGCACGATCGATCCACAATACGCCTGCAGATTCCATTCAGTTGAATCAATGGCAGCACGTCGTTGTAACTTTCGACAATGTATCAACGGTGCGAATGTTTATCGATGGAGTTGAACAACCTTTGATTTCTCCTTTCGATTCAGCCTCGGGCCCTGTAGCAACTAACGGACAAACCATGATTATTGGCGAATCAGCAAGTCAGCAACGTGCATTTGAAGGCGCCATAGACGAAATTCGGGTATGGAACCGTGCCCTGACTTCTACAGAAATAAATAACCAAAAAGATTCCACGCTTTCAGGGAATGAGTCGGGACTACTCATTTACTACCCAATGAATGAAGGAAACGGCACCCAGGTACTCGATATCAAAGCTCCCATTCAAAATGGTCAAATAACTGAAGCAAAATGGATTAAAGGAATCATTGGTGAAAATGCGCCACCTATCTCCTCGACTGATGAAGTTCACTCAATTGTTGGTGAAAAATTAGTTATTCCTGTGACCGAAAATGATTCAGACCCAGATGGCGATGAGTTGAGGGTATCCAGAATTCTAAGCATTAGCGAAGGCTCAGCTTCCATTATAGGTGGCTCAATCATTTATCAACCGCCTGAAGGATTTACCGGCCTCGTCCGAATAGATTTTGAAATCGAAGACTTCTATAATGGTAAAACAATATCCACCCTCATTTTAACGATTGGCGAGGGGCTCTATTATTCGGTTTGGGAAACACAGTATTATGATGGCAGCCTCGGAAATGCTGAGGAGGACACCGATTATGATTCTCTAACGAATTTTTCAGAGTACGCTTTCGGAACAGACCCATTATCAGGTTTTAGGGATCCGGCATTGTGGGATCTTAAATACGAGCCTGACTCCGGTACTACCACTTTCACCTTTACTCTGTTGAAGAATAGCCTCGATGTGAACTATCAGCTTTCCCAGTCAACAGACATGGTTAACTGGTTAACCGCGTACGAAGGGGAAGATTATAACCTTCTTACTGTAATTGATACCAGTTTGGACACAGAAACACGTACTGTGGAATTCCAGCCTGAGGGTGGACAACGAATTTTTCTGAAGCTTGAGGCTTTTTCGTTAGCGGGATCCCAGTAGCGGTGACTGTGACACCTCTTAATCCTAAGGCATGAGAGCTTGTGTCAACGTGGCACATTAATAAGCATTATCACCTCCAAGCGAAAACCTTAATCTCCTTTAAAAGAACGACTTGCGAAGGTGGTATTAATCCTGCACCCGTATGGTCACTATGAGCAAAATTTTGGGAATAGATTTAGGTACTACCAACTCATGCATGGCCATTCTGGAAGGCGGAGAACCCGTCGTTATCCCGAACGCTGAAGGCGCGCGCACAACTCCATCAGTCGTGGCTTTTACGAAAAACGGCGAGCGATTGATTGGTCAGGCCGCTAAACGCCAAGCAGTAACCAATCCGCAAAATACCATTTACTCAGCAAAACGCCTGATTGGTCGCAAATTTTCCGAGATAACAGAAGAATCTGCCAGCCTTCCTTACGAAGTGATAGAAGGCAAAAATTCGGACGCTTATGTAAAGGCTACTGTAAACGGCAAAGATGAGACGTTCGCACCTGAACAAATCGCCGCCTTTGTTTTGCAAAAGCTGAAAGCCGATGCAGAAGCCTATCTGGGTGAGCCGGTTACCCAAGCGGTAATCACAGTACCTGCCTACTTTAACAACTCGCAGAAACAAGCCACCAAGGACGCCGGAATAATCGCTGGCCTGGAGGTACTCCGGATCATTAATGAGCCGACTGCTGCTGCCCTGGCCTATGGGTTGGATAAGAAAAACGAATCCAAAATCGCGGTCTACGACCTAGGGGGTGGAACATTTGACGTATCAATCCTCGAAATCGGCGATGGTGTTTTTGAGGTAAAGGCGACCAATGGCGATACCCACCTCGGAGGAGACAATTGGGATACTGCCATAATCGACTGGATGGTAGCCGAGTTCAAAAGTGAAAACGGTATCGATCTACGCAATGACCCAATGGCATTGCAGCGCTTAAAGGAAGAAGCCGAAAAAGCTAAGATCGCACTTTCATCAGCACAATCCACCGACATCAATCTGCCATTTATCACGGCAGATGCATCAGGTCCAAAACACCTGAACGTCCAACTGACTCGTTCCAAATTCGAACAACTTACAGACCATCTTTTCCAGAGAACCGTGGAACCGTTTAATAAATGTCTCAAAGACTCTGGACTGAACGAATCCGAGATTGATGACCTGGTCTTGGTGGGAGGAATGACCCGGGCGCCTAAAGTAACTGAAATTGCCTTCGGATTGGCAGGAAAAGATCCACACAAGGGTGTAAATCCCGACGAAGTTGTCGCGATCGGAGCTGCCATCCAGGGAGCCGTGCTTGCAGGGGACATGAAAGACGTGCTCCTCCTCGACGTGACTCCACTCACTCTTGGTATTGAAACCGCTGGAGCAGTGAGCACGCCCATGATTGAGCGCAACACCACCATTCCGGCCAAAAAAACCCAAGTGTTTTCAACCTATTCTGATAACCAATCCGCAGTGGACATCAAGATTCTCCAAGGCGAGCGATCCATGGCAAATGACAACAAACTCCTGGGTAATTTCCGTCTGGATGGCATTCCAGCTGCCCCAAGAGGTACACCGCAAATCGAGGTAAATTTCGATATCGATGTTAATGGAATCCTCCACGTGTCGGCCAAGGACAAAGGCACCGGCAAAGACCAGAAGATTACCATCACCAATTCATCTGGCCTTTCCAAGGATGAGATCGAAAAGATGAAAAAAGAAGCTGAACTCAATGCGGACGCCGATAAGAAGCAAAAGGAAGCCGTAGAGATTAAAAACACTCTTGATAATCTGATTTATCAGACCGAAAAGCAAATTGGCGAAGCTGGGGACAAGCTTCCTGAGGATAAGAAATCTGAAATTGAGGCAGTGCTTGCTGACGGTAAAACAGCCCTGGAAACTAACAATCCAGACGAAATGAAAGCAGCCACTGAAAAAATTCAGACTGTATTCTCCAGCATGGCGCAGGACCTGTATAGCCAGGCTGCTCCGGAAGGTGCTCCTCCATCACAACCAGACGCTGAGCCCGATTCATCCACGGCCAAGTCAACTCCGGATGACGTCGTAGATGCTGACTTCGAAGTTGTAGATGAGGATAAGAAATAATCGATTCTAATGTAGACCGCCTTAAGTAATTAAACATAGACGTTTGCTCCTATTGACAGCTACGGGGTCATTCCTTGCAATCGTGCATGCCAATGCGGGATTCAAGGTCTGAACCCCTTCGAAGATGCATAAGTTACAAACTGTTTGGCGGACACCACTAAGACAAATTTCAGCAAGCGCTTCCCCAAAAGGGAGGCGCTTTTTGCTATCAGAGACCGTAGATCTTAAAAAAAATCGTTAAAAACTTCTTAATTCTTCTGCAATGGCGTGCACAAGAAGATAATTTTTGCTTCCTATACAAGGTCGTTTCCTATCAAATGAATCCTTCTTAAATCGATACTCGACTCAAGAATTGGTGGCTTCATTACCAGGAAACTACCCATCGATTTAGACCTGCCTGTTCATGGAGAATGCAAATACAAACTTCGAAAACTCGACCATTACGCGCGAAGAAATCAATGAGTTACCCTTGGTCAAATTCGGAGGAACCATCCATGTAATAGACAAGAATCACCAGGTAGATGCCACTATCGAACGTCTGCTTCAAGAGCCGGTATTGGGTTTTGATACCGAAACCAAGCCCTCGTTCAAAAAGGGTGTTAGTCACCCGCCCGCACTCATTCAATTTGCGACAGAATCTGAGTCATGGTTATTTCGTATTAATGGTAGAGGAATTCACAAATCCATCCTCAATCTTCTTCAAGATGAACATACAAAAAAAGTCGGAGTTGCCCTGCATGATGACATTAAACACCTGCAAGCGGTTAAGAAATTTAAGGCCTCTGGCTTTCTGGATTTGGCCGCTATCGCCTCCGACCTCGGTATCCTTAAACGAGGACTGAGAAACATGACGGGGATCATGCTCGGTGCCAGACTTTCTAAATCTGCCCAGCTAACCAACTGGGCGCAATCCACCTTAACCTCTAATCAGTTGACCTACGCCGCGACGGACGCCTGGGTAAGCCTCAAACTCTATCAGCGATTCAAGGAACTCCATTTACTTTCTTGATTCCGGAATACCTGAGAACCTCTGCAAAACCAATTTAGAGGTGGATTTTTGAAGCCTTAACAACGACATTGGCATAAGCAACCCGTTGTAATTCATGAAACAAAGTCGTTATCGAGTGGTTTTATACCAACAGACCTGCTAAGATTCGAAACGTAATGAAAATCTCCCAATGGATGATATTGTTCGCAGTGTCGCTCACCTTCTTCGGGTGTAGCTCCACCGAATATCGCATAAAGAAGCATCCAGAGCGATTTGCAGCCCTCAGCCAGGAAGAACAGACAGCCGTCCAGAATAAAACGCTCGATTTAGGCCACTCAACAGAGGTGGTTTACTTTATCATGGGAAATCCCGACCGGAAAAAGAGGAGAGTTAAGGACGGCGTAAACAAAGAAATCTGGGAGTACTCACGCATTTATACCCAACTGGAAGGCACTGAATTAGCCGGATACGAAAGACGGATTTATTATGATACAAAGAACAAGGTTTACCGGGTTTATTATATTCCAAGGTACGTCCACCTGTATTCCGAACATCAGGAAATCGTAGCAGAAATAGAGTTCGAAGACGGCAAAGTTTCAGCCATTACAGAATACGATTCCTAGTAGAAAGCGGGGCACCAATCCCCTAGTTTCACTACTACAACGCCAGGAGCTAAAACGCATTTGACTTTGTACATCCACTTCTTGATCGTCCCTACTCTTTTTTTGCTGCTCCTGTAGTTCAATGGATAGAATGCTGGCCTCCGGAGCCTGAGATCTGGGTTCGACTCCCGGCGGGAGCGCCATTACATATTTTAAGTCGTTGTATTTCAACGACTTAATTTTTGTATTTTTTATTTAATACGAATCCCATAAAGCCTCTTTAATACAATTTGTAGTATGCTTCCGTTTTCCTTGTTTAACCAACTTGATCGTTGGCGGGTTATCGCTTTCGTTGATTTCTTGCGCACTGACAGCATGCACGGTTCGTGCATTAGCGTCATGTTGATTTTTTGCCTTCTCAACCTCCTTTAGCAGCTCTCTGTCCGCATCGACATACCGCGGATTCTCGAATCCGCATTGGGATCTTCTCCATTTCAGAATCCTTCCATTTTGTCCTCAAAGCGACGTCTGCGGGAATCGTCTTATATTCCAAAGGTCGATTTCAAGCGCTAAACTTTCAGCTCAGATAATGTTAAACTTTTGCGTTGGGCTCCCTTCTTTAAAGCACTAGCGGCTTTGCAAGGGGTCACGCTCAAAGAATATTTGCTGAAAAGCGCCCTCGATGCACGTGAGGAGGGTGAGGAGAAGGCCCTGGCAGAGCTTGAAGCATTTTTGCAGGCCCGCATACGCCGGACTGAGACAGTCGGCTTTAGCACGCGCAGCGTAGATGAAATTTTTGATTCCGTGTGCGCGGAGAAAGGGATATCACCGCAAAATGGCTGATTTCGATCTGCCTCCCGAAACCACCAAGGATCTGGAGGTGATTTTTGACTATACAATTGACCGCTGAGGCATCGAACAAGCGCACCGCTATAAGAACAAGTTGACTTTAAATTTCAGCAAAATTGGCCACGGAAAGGCAAATTCGAGGGCGTTTTTAAAGAACTTTCCCGAGCTTCAAGTTTCCCACTGTGAGCACCACTAAGTCTTTCATTTTATCCGCAAAAATCAACCACCGCTGATCATTGCCGTTCTACATGAACGCATGGATATGGTTAACCGAATTAAAAGGAGGCTCGATGGATGATAGCAGCCCATATCCACATTCCTCAACAAAACCGACCAACTCGAAAACCCGAGATTATTTTCAAAATGATAGGAGCCTTCAGTGGCCATTATCTGACGAAGGAATTGTCATAGTCCGAACATCCATTATAAATTGTTAAAGACGTTAATGCTTCGCGTTGGACCCGTTCGGCTGTCCTCATTACCTGACTCCATAACAGTAGTAGAAAAATGGATACTATGATGGCCTAATAATCTCAAAAAATCTTGGAAGTCTTTCGGAAATGGGATCATAAGAATACATAGATTGACGCATGGCTTCAATACCCTCCAATCGTTCGAGAGGACTTCGGGATAACCAATACTTAATGTCCTCCAACTCATCAACGGCTCCCATATCGACGACCTCAAACAAACTCCTGTCGATTTTTAATTCATCAATTTCTCGCATATCTTCCAAGCATAGGAAGTTCGTTCGGAATATCGATATCTTTTTCATAGGGAAAATAATGCTAGCGTACGGCTGACCGTCCCCCTTACCTAACGAAAAGCCCACGGCCAAACCCCATGGCCGGGGGATTTTTTTGAATAGACTACAAACTAGAACCTAAAAGTGTTGGTCAGAAAGACCTCTCTTAGACGACTACGGGGTCATTCCTAGCAATCGTGCATGCCAATGTGGGATTGTAGGTGTGACCCGAATGGCCCTAAGTTAAGCAAAGCAGGGCAGTTTTTTTCAAATAAAATGAGATAATTATTGTACAAGGGTAAATTCTATGAAAGTATTTGTATA
>JAPUIL010000820.1 GCA_027297085.1 Verrucomicrobiota bacterium
TCATTTACTTACCCATTGGCACCTATGACCTCTGGCCGGAGGATAAAGCCGTAGAAATCGTGAACGGCCTCCCAACCGTTAGAGTCGGAAAGTCTTATACAAGTTCTCTCTTCACCGTAACTTCGGACAACATAAAGTTTCTGGGAGATGAGGATCCCCAAGGGAACCCAACAACCTTTTTGAACCTATACCTCTGGAATAAGGTGCCGTCGACTCAGTGGCTGGAGATCGTTAATCGGGATGGCTCTGTCAAGAACGTCCGCAGATATTTTATGTTTGTTCTCCAATCGGTTCAGAATTTTACATTGAAGAATCTGGACATAAACGGAGGAGCGGTTCCGGTCAATACAGGCAAAAAATGGTATTCCCTGGATGACAAACGTTACCAGTGGGACATTAACCACAAAATGGTTGCCGCCTGGAGCCCACGTCAGGCCAAGAATGTTTTAATCGACAATGTTAATACTAAAAACTGGCGGGGAGAAGTTTATTACAACGGTGGTGCAAATGGCGAAAAGTGGCTTCTTAAAGATGGAAAAATTTTGCGGACCAACAGTTCCTCGGTAAGCGGTTCCTTTGATTTGGAACTTGTCAATATGGTCATTGCCGAATCAGCCAATGCTTCACTGGAATCCGCCATCTACAGCGAAAACGAAAGCACCTTTAACCGAAGAGTTTACAATCAGAATCATATTGCCAGAGGATGCTCGTTCATAGGTCTTGATCAAAGCGGTAAAGGTGTCATGAAGAATCTACCCGGCGAAAAAAACTTCGGTGGCTGGTACTGCTTCAATCAAGAAGGGACTTACCAAACGGTAACGGATTGCGATTTTAGAGATACCATCGCTGCCGCATTCGCACCTTGGTATGAATATCGAAACGGGTTTCTTTACAACAGCACCTTCGGACAAGTTTCAGGAAAGAGTTCGGGTAGTATTTTTTATCTGAACACAAATGCAAAAAAAGACTATCAGCTGGCAGGAGGCATGACTGAAATACTCTGGTTTGATAATGAACTTCATTTGAAGAGCAGCTTGCCCAGTCATCAAACGGTATTTACGTCTTATCCAGGCAAAGCCGCAATGGGAAATGAATCACCTTGGATATGGGAGGGATTCCACATTCGCAACCTATCAGATAATAAGATACGTGTTAATCGCTTCTGGGTAGATACCTGGAACCTTGAATCGGGAAGAGACCAGGCGGTTTTCAAAAACTTTACCAAAGACGAAACCATTACCTTCGATAAGAATTATTTATATAACACTAAGCCCGGTAAGATTCACCCGGTGTACCAGAATTTCTTTCGCTAATCGAAGCAGGGAAAGTAATTAATGAACAACTCGGATCAAGAAGCTAAACATGACTCAGGCGATTCGCTGCTTGAACGTATCTGGCAGATCATTTTTCATTCGGCTTGGGGCCACTAAAACCTTCGATATTTTCCTTCTAAGGCTGATCGGTGCGAGTGTGGCTGTGGTCATGCTCGAAAGCGTCGAGTCGATCAACCAAGACCGCGGACTTCTACTGAAAATATTCGAATGAGTGATCGCGATCCTATTCACCATCGAATATACACTTCGCATCCGCGTAGTTCGAAGAAAGTCGCATTATATATTTAGCTTCTTCAGACTGGTTGACTTGCTGTCTATCAAACCTACCTACCCTGAGCTGTTTGTAGCTGGCACAGGACACTCTATCATCATCACCACGGTTGAGCACGGCGATATTACACCCATAACCGTTTTTGGGAAAATGCTGGCTTCCATAAGGATGCTAACTGGCTTCGCTATCATTGCTGTTCCCACCGGAATCGTGACCGCTGAGCTGCATCGTGAACTTGAAGTGGTCAAGTTGGATACACGCGTCTGTGAGGACTGCGGGCACGAGAGTCATGTTCCCCAAGCCCTTCACCGCAACCTGTGCGGACACAAACCCTAGCACTGTAATAGTTTTCCAGAAAAACATATTGAAAGGAACCTTTTTCGAGTTGACATTACTACAATTGTAGTAATTACTACTACACATGAGTAGAAAGAAGTTAACTCCCATGGAAATTGAGGTCATGCAGCAGTTCTGGCAACTGGGGGCAACCTCTATTCGGGATATCCAGGATTCGCTCCCGGAAAACCGGCAAGTAGAATACACGACCGTTCAAACGATTGTATACCGGCTTGAAAAAAAAGGCGCTGTACGCCGCACTCGCAAAATTGGGAACGCCCATATTTTCGAAGCTGTCTGGTCACGAAAATCGGCCATTGGATCTTTCGTGGAAGACTTTCTAGCCTTGTTTGGAGGATCTGCTGAGCCGGTTATGTCTCATCTGGTAGATTCGGGGAAACTCAACTTGGAAGATATCAAAATGCTGGAGAACGCGGTTCGTGAAAAGGCAAAGGAGGACACAAAATGATCGGGGAATTAATCAACCATCTCTGGCAATCCACATTATTCGCATTAGCCGCCTGTTGCCTTATCATATTATTCAGAAAGGGATCCAGCTGGAGCCGGCACTTTATTGCCTGGACCGCCATAATTAAGTTCTTAATTCCCTTTTCAGTTTTGGGCTGGGTGTTACCTTTTTCCACCGAGTCGGAATCATTCTGGAAATTTTCTTTTTTAAGTGGAGTACCTGAATTGGGCGAAAAAGCCTCGCTAACGAATTTTGAATACCTGCCCTTAGATATTCCAATGGAAGCAGTTACTCCTGAATTTCCTTGGACCACTTTTATCATCTTTGCCTGGTTGTGTGGTTTTACCATACTGTTTACCAGGCGCTGGGTCCAATACCTGCGTTGCAAACGAAGCATCGCAGCAACCAGCCGTCCTGCAGATAAAGGATGGCAAAACCTAGCCCAACTCATTTTGGGCAATCATGAGCACACCCCACCGAAAATCGTCTTAAGCGCGGATGAAAATCTGCACGCAGGGGTATTCGGTCTTGTTAACACTACGATAGTTATTCCTGAAAAAATGGATAAGGCTTTTGGTCCCAGTGATCGCGAAGCCTTCCTCAGGCATGAACTACAACATGTGCTGAAAAAAGACAACCTGTGGCTCTTCATTCAGAAGTGTATCCGCGACCTGCTCTGGTTTCATCCCCTGGCCTATTGGCTGGACATGCAAATCAGCAGCGAGCGCGAAATGATGCGTGACGAAGAAGTGCTGCAAAAAACCAATAACATAAAATCGTACATTAACTGCCTCATGAAAGCATCAAATATTGAACTACCAAGTAGCTATGCTACCAGCGTCGGGTTAAAAGGATCGCCCTTTGCTAGACGCCTAAAAGCGATAGCTTCGTATAAATCCAACGTATTGAAAAAACTGATATCGGCCACGGCATCAGTGACTACTATCATAGCCTTGGCAATCGTTTTTCTTGTATCAACTTCCCCAGTACAAGCACAGGATGATGACGCTTACCGGGATGAAATTTCCGTTAAAGAACTTCTGCGGAAACACCAGGAACTCCAAGCGCGCATGGAGGAGTCAGAAAGAAGCCTCAACAATACAGCTGAGGAGTACGCCAAAGTCCAAATGCGGCTGAGAAAGGCCCTGATGAATAGTGACAACGATGGAGACCTCTCCCCTGATGAACTGGGAATAGCTGATCAACTTCTGGCCCGCTGGCAAGATGAGATGGAGGAACGTCAAATTATTGACGATCATGAATTTCTAATACGTTGGGAGGATGAAAATCGAGAAGACCTTGATAGAGCCGATGACCTTATGGAAGTAACCGAGGAGTCCATGAGAGCTCGTGATATTCTTAAACGGAAAAAATTACGGTTTAAGGATATCCATAAAAAACTTCGTGACGTCGATAGCCTATCCGAAGAAAGAGAACTTAGCATCATAGAACAACATATGGTGGCTGAACTTAAATCCACAGCTGAAAGTCTGCATAGGGACTTGGCTCCTTACTTGGATGATGAAGATGAAAACGAGGAATAAGCAATCGCCGATAAAAAGCAGAATACTGCCGAAAATTTATTCGTAGTGTTACCCCATCAATCCCCTCACTTGGGGGGTGAGGATCTTTGGCCCATCCATGTGATGGGCCATTTTTTTGAACACCAATAAGCGTCATTGGGGTATCGGCCAAGTTTCGCCGGCCATGAATCCACCATCGACATATATACTCTGACCGGTTACATAGTCCGATGCCTTGGATGCCAAAAAGACGGCGGTTCCTATGAGGTCTTCAGGCGTTCCCAAACGTTTCATAGCCACTCTATTTTCACCCCATTCCCGTAAGGTTGGATCTACCCAAAGCTTCGCGGTCAGAGGGGTTTGAATAAATCCAGGGCAAATCGCGTTCACCTGGATATTGTGTTTACCTAATTCCACAGCGTGGGCCTTGGCGAGCTGACCAACTGCACCCTTTGTAGCAGTATAGACAGAAACCTGAGCCAAAGCCACGCCCGTGGTTAGAGAACCGATGTGGATGATCTTCCCTTTCCTACGCGGGATCATATCCCTCACTACCGCCTGGGTTAAAAAATAGAGCCCCTTGAGATTTACCGCCATGATTGCATCGTAGTGTTCTTCGCTAACTTCCTCAAATGGCTCACGAAAATTAATACCTGCATTATTCACCAGAATATCGACCTGGCCAAACCGCTCAATGGCTGCATCTACTCCACCCTGCACCGAGCTCAAATCCTTCATGTCCATCTCATAGGCAAGAGCCTCGCCACCAGCATTTTTAATAGTCGCTACCGCCTCATCCAATTCTGAACGTGTCCGCGCGGCACATACTACTTTTGCACCTTGCCTGGCTAACCCTTCGGCAAGTCCGCGCCCGATCCCACGACCAGCCCCCGTTATAATTGCCACTCGATCCTCTAAAGAAAATAAAGACATGCAAAAACTCCATAGGCATCGATCCACTTTTGCAAGAGGTGGTTGGGAAAATGATCTTTCGTATAAGTGAAGCTGGATTAGAGATGCAGCTTCTGGAACTTCTATCCTGAACCTGTTTTCAAATAAGCTTCGAATTCCCGTGCGCTTTTCTCATTTGCAAGGCCCGTGCTCGATTTTCAAGCTTCGCGCTCTCCACCAAAGATTGGGGACATGAGGAAAATCTCCCATCATGTCCCCGGTGATAAAAAGAATAGGAATAGGAGAATTCGAGATCCTCACTCAACGTTGCATGCACGGTATGGTTTATGTTGAAGCGATGCCGTTGAAACAACCTGAAAGGTGCGTTTGCTGTGGAGGCAACAAGCTGCATAGCAAAGGGCCTTACCAGAAGCGTGTGCGACACCTGGGGTGCTTCGGTCATCGCAGTGAGCTGCTGGAGATCAAAAGGGGACATGACGTGACTATTGACAAGTAGTCCTAGCAGCAATGGGTACTCTTTGATCGTCCAAATCCTTAAATGCTGGAAGAGCCCCGAAACAGAACTTCTACTTGTATCGAATCTTTGGCGACACTCGCAGACATCGAGTGGTCGCGGCTAAGAATAAGTGACCGGGAAGCGGTGAAAATGATAAGAGGGTACGCCCTTATCGACAACGGATTAAAATTGATAGCCGCGCGCCTTCCAGTAGTGCCAATCCAGGATGGCTTCTTTGGTTTCGGAATCGGCGTCGATGGGTATGGCTTGTTCCAACGGGATGGCGAAGTCGCCTGAATCACTTGTGATCTCGACGGATATTCCGTGCTCACAGTGTTCCTCAGGGATCAATGCGTCTACGGTGACAATCTCATCCACCTGAAGAGGATTGAAGGGGTGCTTAATTCGAATTACAGCCGAAAAGGGAAAGGTAATTTTACCCTCAAGGTAATAATACCAGCCCATGGCTCGTTCTGTTTCATGGTAACAGTCAACGATGGCCTCATCATCAATTCGATGGTCGCGCTCTGGTTCTTCGGGAATCATGCTACTGGTTGAGCAGGTAAAATGAATACTCTTTTTCTGCCGGAGTTTCCTCCTTAAAGGAAACCTGATAGATGTAGGAGGAAGGTGGTTCCGGATACGATTGTTCGCAATCTGAAACCACCCGGGCCTCTTTCGCCGCTTCAATCCGCATTAGAGACTGTGCAATTCCGGGAGTAATCTGGAAGTGGAGTTCAAAAGACATTTTATCGGTCATTTGCCGGAGACTAATGAATGCCGTTATTTTGCCGTTAAAGCAATGCTCAATTGAAGGAAAAACGACTTGAGCGTAGAACTCAATAAACCTCACCACAATTTCGAAATCATATGGACGACCAATGGTATTTTTAGCATTTTGCCTTCTTGAGAAATCAGTTCTTTTTAGATTTATAAACAAAAGCCATGTGGAATAGCCCTAACAAAGAATCCAAAGCCGGGAAACGGTATCCATTCCAAGATCTGGCCGTCCTCGTTTATCCTCTGGGGATCATCCTCGATCTCCTGGATTCCTCCAAGGTCGAGGATGTTGTGGACGAAACCATTCTCCATAGTATGACCGAAGAAGAGTTCGTATATTCGCTCTATGAAGTCTTCCAGGCGCTTCTGGAAGAAAAGCCTATTCCCAAAAAAGGACACCCGGGTTACCAGGAGGCTCTGGTCACTGAGCTATTAAACCAAACCCACGATCATATTGTATTGGAGCTGGACGAGCAAGACATGGATTCTGCACGCAAGGCAGCCTGGACCAGTTTCCGTCGGCTGTGTTTCGAAACGAATGGTGAGTCGACCAACATGCCCCTCATTTTCGAAGATCTCAATCTGGATTTGGATGCTCCCTCGATCTACCTATCGGAAAAACTCTCCAAAGAGATTTGGAGGGAATTGTTACTTGGAGAATCATATCTATGGAGTGAATTCCTATGGGATGAAGATTGGCGTTTGGGTGTTTTCCTCGATATTCCAGAGTCAGCAACCAAAACAGTAACTGAAATGGTCGGCATAGACCTGGAGGTGGTACACCAACTCCCCCATTCACCGAACAGGGCTGAGTATCGAATGGCACTGCACTACCTAAAGTATCTCGTATGGAAAGACGAAGCTCTTTAGGGAAGCTGAGGGGAAATTGGAAACTCTAAAAGTGTCGTCTGGCAAACTCTCTGCCAGAGCCGGATTTCAGGTAGCCTTCGAAAGCGATGGCCTTTTCTTGGGAGCTAAACCGAATAGCTGTTTCTATCCGCCAGGACCGAAACTTGGCTGTACGCGGGACTCCTCCCTGATTCTATTTTTTAGCCGAGCCTCTAAGTCTTTAGTACGGCCAGTGTAATGCCGACTGTCGTACGTCTCACTGACGAGGATATGGACATGGGAATATTGGGAATCTGCTGCCATTACAATCTGAACCTTTGCGGAAAGAACTGATGGAGTCCAGTTCTGGAAAAAATCGAATGCTTTTTGGGCGGCATGCCAAGCCGGCATGTCAGCCTTCGCTCTTCTCTGCGCTGCGAGCGAAGGCTGGTGGAGGTGGCGGGAGTCGAAATCGGATTTTAAGGGTTTTATGAACGGCTGAAAAATTAAAAAAAATGAAT
>JAPUIL010000821.1 GCA_027297085.1 Verrucomicrobiota bacterium
TTTGCTCTCTGCTCCGCACTCAGAAAAGTACGGAAAACAGCAGGCTCTGAACCCAAAATGAGAAGTGCACTGGCAAGCCTGTAGAGATCATATATTTTGTTTGCCGCCTAAATTATCCGATCCCAATTGCAAAATGACACACAGGAATATATCTCCCACAATCCAGCTCAAACCAAGGGCACCTATAAAAAGCGTAGAATAGAAGCTGGCCATCGGGAGATTTCTCTTACCTGTCTGAAATTCTGGAAAGAATCCAAGGGCGATTTTTGGCAAACCAAACTTCGCTATCGGTCCAATGAAAAAAAGTGTCGCATAATAAGACTAATCATGCCATATTCTTTCACTGTAAAGTATCTCGTCCAAATTGGAAAAGAACACCAGACCAACCAAAGTTAATATAACATATGTGGCAAAGTACCGGGACGTCTGCTTTAGTAGTGCCCTAAACATAATCTATTTGAATACCATTTGAACTTTACACCTGATTCTATGATCAATCGTTATCATAACGCCTGAATAAATGAGAACTGCGATGGTCACTTTTAGTAGGATTCCAAAAACCATGTCTATGTTAACGAAGCGTACCAGGAGCACCGCCACCATTGAAGCCACTATATAATTGAATATTCCCCGATAGTTTAACCGAATTGTCAAAAATTTAGAGGACAATATATTGGCCAAAACGATAAGAAACAAGTAAGAAATCAGGGTTGCAACCGCTGCCCCAACGATTCCCATAGCGGGAATTAATACAAAATTGAGAATAATGTTTATAATCCCTGCGCTTACTGTAAAGTACAGGATCAAATGAGTTTTTTTATGAATGAATATGCCCGCCGTATAAATAGCGATAGCGCCGTGCAAAACCAGGGGGGTGGCAAGATACGGAATGAGAACACCCGCCGACTCATATTTCGCAGAAGCCAACAATACGATAATCTCGCGGCCAAAAACAGATAACAAGATCATTCCCGGAATTGCAGCCATAAGGTAATAGTCCAGTACAGAGCTCAGAAATTCCTCAGTTTTTCCCCGACCGTGTTTTTCCCAAGTTGAAACGTACATCGGTGTGACGACAAACATTATGACAGTCAATACCGACTTTAGATGCGATGTCAGGCCGTATCCGACAGCATAAACGGCAACTGCTTCCGTACCCAACAAAAATTGAATCACGAACCTGTCCCCAATATTTGAAATGTGATTTGCCAATTGTGCGGCAATCAGGGGGACACCGAATCGTAAAGCATCAAAGAGCAACCCTGGCGAGAATGCAGACAATTTCAACTTATTTTGCCGCCTGAGCATAAAGACGACAAACAACAGCATAAGAATGTTCACGGTCAGTGCAGCAATATAAATGCCTCTTAATCCGAGCACAAAAACAAACACGAGGATAACACTGAGCCCGAATTGAAGGAATGTGCGAAAAATACGAATGGAGACAAATTGCTTTGGTTTCTCCTCAACGCGAAGAAATGGAGCATAAATGGTACTGCTTGGGCCAATAAGGATGGACATCCCCGCTAGTATGAATAAAACTTGTGTTTCTCTGCCGCCCAAACCTTCAGGCCCCAGGACAAGAATGGCACCTAAAAACAAGACTCCAACACATGCACCGGATGCTAAGGAGCCAATAAAAAAAGTTGTATAAAAGCTGGATTGCGGAATGTCCCGTTTGCCGCTCCTAAATTCAGAAAAAAACCGCAGTACCGCTTTGCTCAAGCCGAGTCTGGATATGGGTCCAACAAAACTAATCGTTGCCGCAATAAGGCTGAGCATCCCGTATTCTTGCACACTGAAGTATCTTGTCCAGAGCGGAAACCCAACCAGACTCAAAATAACGCCAGAGCCATATCCGATAAAATACCACGAAGACTGCCTAAAGAGCTCTTTACTCATACCTTAAATTTGAGTCAACTTCCGGCAGCATGAAATTTCATATACATTACTATACATTATCATAAATAGCCCAATGCCTTGAGATGTTTTTTTAAAACTTCCCCGGAATAGTCGTATGACTCAGATGTTTGACCGGTGACTTCAGTATCCCGCCAATTTTCAAGGGCTGTTCGAAGTTTGTTATAAGTGGCTGTCTGTTTGTTGCAAAGGTTCACGCTCTCTTTGGGGTCATCGCGTAAATTGTACAACTCAAAGTGCCCTTGAGAATCGGCAATGAGTTTAAACTCTTCCGAACGAATCATCCAAAGCCGTTTCTGGAAGCGCTCAAACAGTGAGTGGTGATTCGAATCCCTCAATCGGTTACGGACAAAATGAGGAATTCGCCCTTCCCATTCGGCAAACAGGAGTCGAGAAGAAGCTTGAATGTCTAAACAATCAAGCAAGTTCAAACCCGGAATTTTCAAACCCTTTCTCTCCCGAAAATCGCATGCCGCCAAAATCGTCGGCAAGATATCGATGTGCTGAACAGGTTGTCGACTTACCGATTGTCCATCGATTCCAAAAGGATACCTTAGAATTAACGGAATGTGAACGATTGGCTCATACAAGCTCGCTACATGGGAGAAGAATCCATGCTCTCCTAAATGCTCCCCATGGTCTGCTGTCAGGATCAACAAACTCTCGTCTAGTACATTCATTTTCTTGAGATAATCAACCAACCGACCTATCTGATCATCCACATACCCAATTTCCTCGTCATAGAGAGCGGTAATCGCCTCAATTTCGGCCTCATTGGGCGCAAGATCATCTGTATAACAGATAAGCGGATTGTCGGCAATCTTCCAGACTTTTGTCATGTCCACCTCTCTACGCACATCTGTCTTGAAATATTTGAACCTGAAAGGGCGTGGTGCTTTGAAAGGATTATGGGCGTCAATGTAATGAATGAACAGAAAAAACGGCTTATCGTGTCTCCGTCGTTGTCTAAGCCAGTCAAAGACCAGTTTATTTGTTGTGGCTGCGCCATGGTCTGAATAGCCGGCCAATTCTTGAACCTTTTGTTGCGCTCGCTTAATTACTTGCCTTTCTGAGAGTCCTTGCCAAACCTCAAAGAAGTCGTCGTGGCCACGGTCAAAGCCAACCAGTTTTCCTACCTGACTATTATTTACAAATCCAGCAGTTTGGTACCCCCTTTCTTGCAATAATTCTGCTATGGTAGGTATATCCTCACGGAGTCGGTTCTGGTGGATCACATTATGTTGGCTCGGATACA
>JAPUIL010000822.1 GCA_027297085.1 Verrucomicrobiota bacterium
ATCATTTTGTCCCGAAGCAGCGAAATGGCCTCTCGCGCGTAGGCCAACATGTGTTGCAACCGCACAGTATCTATATTTTGGAGAGATAGGAGATAGACTGATCTTGCTTTGCGGAGGAGATAAAAGCACGCAGGATCGTGATATCAAACGCGCACAGAAGTATTTTGCAGAATATAGGGAGTCTGAGCATTGAGAAAGCTACGATCATTTAAAGCATTCCATCTTGAGGAACTAAAAGACTCGGAAAAAGCGAAGGCATATCTTGAGGTTGCTTTAGAGGAACATCAAAAGGACGGCGATACCGATGCGTTTTTGCTGGCGTTAAGAGACGTAGCAGAGGCGCAAGGCGGCCTTGGTAAATTGGCCAAAGAAACCGGCCTGAATCGGAGTAATATCTACAAGGCGCTCTCCGAAAAAGGAAAGCCGTATTTTCAGACAGTGGAGACGATCCTGCACGGTTTAGGGTATCAACTTTCTGTAGAATCGTTATCGCCGGAAGCTCTTTCTGAGTAATATCCCTAAATGCGATCCGGCGCGACACAAAAAGCCCCGGTTAAAAAACCGGGGTATACGCATCAAGTTAAGAGTTGAAAGAGAAGCAGTCTGTGAGGTATCATAACTGTTGTCCAAGACAGTTATGCCCCCTCACCTATCGGACAGCGTATCGGCCACCATCGCATTCTCGTCTTCATCCCCTTTGCCTTGCAACCGAATCTGAATATCCTGGATAATCTCCTTCATAGACCGAATCCGCTCCAACTGGGCGGCCTCGTCGGCCTGGACTGTATCTTGCTGTTCCATTGCCTGATTTAATTCTTGCTTTTTTTCCTGCAACCCGTCCTTCACCTTGTTTAACCGCGTCTCCAGATTTCGCATCTGAAGGGCCGTATAATATTTCATCCCCACCACCATTGCAAGCGACATGAAGACCCATAAAATCATTGGGAATTTCTCCAAAAAATGGGGTAATCAAAACAGAAAGGGTGGCGGGGAAATCGAGGGAGGAACCGCCACTCTACTCCAAATATATCTATATCCCAACAAAAAATCAAACTGAATCCTCAGATTTCAATTCACCATCCTCTTGAAATAGGCAGGGCGTTCCAAAATCCGGAATTCGCCCCAACCCATAACCCCATGCAAATAACAATCAAAGAGCAATAGAATAATTCATTGATTTGATCCGCAATCATCGCCACATTATGCCACCTGCGCACGGCCCTCGGACAGCAGGGATCTACCTTGTCTCATTCTACTTGACAACTGCACCCGCATCGGCCATCGCCTATCCGGCCAACGCTTCACCGACATCCCGTATCTGTGATACGCACACCAGACCACCAGCCGCCATTGCGCAGCCTGGAAGACGACATGGTGCTCTTTACACCCGGACTGCAAGAAGCGTGAGGGATCGGGCAACGGACAGATAGGAGAAAGCACCCATGGGCTTCGACTTTATCTTCATGATGACCGAAAATGATCGAACGATTCTCAATGCTCGGGATCGCCTGAATGAAGTATTGGATGGTGGCTGTCAGCACATTGGTTTTAAAGATGTGGGGCTTCCATCTGGCGAATTAAAACGACTGGCCGACGACATCCGGGCAGCAGGCGCCCGAAGTTATTTGGAAGTGGTAAGCCTGGATGAAGAAAGCGAAATCGCTTCCGCCCGTGTGGCGGTCGATCTCAATGTCGATTGCCTCCTCGGCGGTACTCGAGCCGATCAGGTGACATCGAGTCTATCCTCTTCTCCCATCCGCTATTATCCGTTTCCCGGTCGCATCACCGGACACCCCAGCATATTGGAAGGCAGCATGGAAAAAATCGCTGAATCCGCTCGCCGTCTGACACAAAATCCCCGTGTCCACGGTCTCGATCTGCTCGCCTACCGATATACCGGAGACGCACCCCGTTTGATGCATGCCGTTTGCAAGGCGTCCCACGGCCCTGTGATCATGGCCGGCAGCATCGACAGGGAAGATCGGGTACACGCCATTGCAAAAGCAGGCGCGGCTGGCTTCACGGTGGGAACGGCTGCATTTTCAGATAAGTTTCCGGCAAAAACACCGGGCGTGACAGAACAGGTCCGATCCATCCTCACCATGGCCGAACAGGCACGAATGGCCCATCCGGGAAAACAACAGATTGCCCTGGTCGCCCATAACGGACGCAAAGCACAACTGGCCGCCTGGGTCGGTAGACATGTCAACAAACTGATTGGACACAAACTCTTCTGCACCTGGGCAACCGGCACCATGCTAAAAGAATCCTTCCCCGCTCTTGACATCGAGCGGGTGCAGAGCGGCGCGCGGGGTGGCGATCAGCAAATTGGTGCTCGAATTGCCGACCATACAATCGACATCGTGATCTTTTTTTCAGATCCAATGACTGCCAAAATTCACGACGTCGATTTCATCGCACTCACCCGCCTGGCAATCATTCACGACACGCCGATTGCATGCAGCCCTGCGGCGGCCGATCTGTTTGTTTCGGCAAGGCTCCTTACGACAAGAGAACAGAGTAACCAGGGGACCCCACCTGACGCCGGGGTATAACACTAAAGATAGTCGCTGTGTATTTCCGGAAGACTTAAGAAAACAGGAAAAACCAACGTGCGCATTACTCGACTTCTTGACGCCCCTATCATCACACCCAATTTACACCCGAGTATTGCGGACGAATCCTAAAAGGGAGAAATACAATGCACATTCACGACGTGGTTAACTGGAGTCAACTGAATGACGACCAGCTCAGCTTCTACCGGGCCATTGGCGTGGACATGGTCCAGCTCGATCTCCGAACCGGCGGAAAAACCGAGGCCGAACAAATCGTGCGCGAAGGCCGGGACAGCACCGAACTGTTTGAAAAAGCCCGGGAAAAGGTCGAATCCCACGGTCTGAAACTCCACACCGTCTTCATGTCCGCCTGGGACGAAATCACCCTGGCCACGACCGACCGAGACGAAAAACTCGATATCTGGGTCCGGATGACCGAATGTCTCGGCAAGGCCGGGATTCCCACCCTCGGATGGAACTTCAAACCCAAAGGCAACTTTCGCACCACTGCCGACATCGGCCGGGGCGGCGTGTCCTACAGCACCTTCGACTACGCCGAATTCGACCAAAACCGGCCCGAACCCCACGATCCTCCGGTCTCCGAATCACAAATGTGGGAACACATGGAAACCTTCCTCCAGGTTGCCGTGCCTGCCGCCGAAAAAGCCGGCGTGCGTATGGCCCTCCATCCCGACGACCCCCCGATCCCCGAACCCCTCGGCGGCGTGGCGCAAATCTGCTCCACCCTGGAACAGTTTCGCCGCATCTTCGACACCATCCCCAGCGACAACCACGGCATGCTCTTCTGTCAGGGCTGTATGACCGAACTCCTGGGACCAGAACGCATCTACGACGCCATCGCCGAAATGGCCTCCAAAAACAAAGTGGTCTGGGTCCACTTCCGAAACGTCAGAGGCCAGTTGCCCAGGTTCACTGAAGTGTTTCACGATGAAGGCGAAGTGGACATGCGCCGGGCGATGGAAGTCTACCGGGACAACGGCTTTAATGGCCCCTACGGAATGGACCACACCCCCAGATTTCCCCAGGAACAGGCCGGGTGGGCCGGAAAAGCCTATGCCAACGGCTACATCCGCGCCCTGATTCAAACCGTCTACGGTTGACCTCTCCCGAGAAATGATCGCCGATGGAAAACCGAACAATAGAAAGTAAGGAAAAAAGTGAAAAAACCGAACATCATCTACATTCTGGCCGACGACTTGGGATGGCGTGACCTCAGCGCCGAAGGCAGCGTGTTGTATGAAAGCCCGAATATCGACCGCATTGCCTCCGAGGGCATGCGATTTACACAAGGATACGCGGCGTGCCAGGTTTGCAGTCCGTCGCGGGCAAGCATACTGACGGGAAAATACCCACCCCGGCATGGCATCACGGACTGGATTGGCGCAAGATCGGGAGAAAGCTGGCGGGAGACTGGTCGCTTCAACAAACTGCTTCCACCCGATTATGAACACGGACTTCGTCCGGATGAGGTCACCTTCGCGGAAGCACTTCGACGCGCGGGATACCGTACCTTTTTTGCGGGTAAGTGGCATTTGGGAGACGGAGAGGCGTGTCCGGAAAATCGCGGATTCGAGATCAACAAAGGAGGCTGGAGAGCAGGAAGTCCTATGGGCGGCTATTTTTCCCCCTATAAGAACCCCAAATTGGAAAATGGACCAGACGGGGAATCTCTGCCCATTAGACTTGGAATGGAAACGGCTCAGTTCATCGAGGCGCACAAGGACGAACCCTTTTTGGCCTACCTTTCATTCTATTCGGTACACGGACCGATACAGACAAGCCTGGACCGGTGGGACAAGTACCGCAAAAAGGCGCTTGCACAAAATAAGAGCCCTGAGCGAAGGTTTATTTTTGACCGGAATCTGCCGGTGCGCCAGATCCAGGATTGTCCGATTTACGGCGGCATGATCGAAGCGATGGATGAGGCTGTGGGTCACGTTTTAGACACACTGGAACGACTGGACCTTGCCGAAAATACAATCGTCTGTTTTACCTCCGACAACGGCGGCGTGTCATCCGGAGACTCATTCGCCACCTCCAACCTGCCATTGAGGGGAGGAAAGGGACGGCAGTGGGAAGGCGGCATACGCGAGCCCTTTTACATCAAGGTGCCGGGAACAACACAGGCAGGCTCGGTCTGCGACGTACCCGTTTCGGGAATCGATTTCTATCCCACCCTCCTCGAACTGGTCGGTGTTCCAGTGCCAGAAGAACAAATCGTCGATGGCATCAGCCTGGTGTCCCTCCTGCAAGGTCAATCGGACCAGCGCATTGTCGAACGGGATCTGTTCTGGCATTACCCCCACTACGGAAACCAGGGCGGAGAACCGTCTTCGATCATTCGCAATGGGAACTGGAAACTCATCCACTATTTCGAAGATGCACGAGATGAACTCTACAACCTTGCCTCCGATCCGGGCGAGCAGACCGATGGGCTCGCCAACCATCCGGAAAAAGCGAAAGTGTTGCGGACACGACTCGATGTCTGGTTGGCGGAAGTGGACGCAAAATTCCCCGTTCCAGACCCGGAGTACGACGCGAAAAAAGAACAAAGCCGTCTGCAAATGCTGGAGAACGAGCAGATGCAAAAGCTCGAGACGCAACACGCCGAATACCTGGACCCAAACTGGAAACCCAATAAAGATTGGTGGGGAAGCCAGGTAACAGTAGATTGACAGAACAAAGGAATTTTAATCCCATATTAGAGGCGCTCTTAAAATGAACAAACCGGATTTCACCCAGTTTTACCGCTACGACGCACTGACCGAACTACTGCGCACCTTTGAACGGGAATTCCCGCATCTGGCGACCGTCGAGTCGATCGGCAAGAGCTACGAGGGGCGCGATATCTGGGCGCTGACCATCTCCGCGACCGGAGACCCGCTGGAAAAGCCGGGATTCTACGTCGACGGCAATATACACGGCAGCGAAGTGACCGCCTCCTCGACAGCGCTCTACTTCGCCTGGACGCTGCTCTCCGGGTATGGCTCGGACGAGGCGATCACGCGCCTGGTCGACGACTGCGCATTCTACATCATTCCGGTCGTCAGTCCAGACGGCGTCGAACACGTACTATCGAACGCCGGAACAGTGCGCAGCGGCACCCGCATGTATCCCCACGAAGAGGAACGGGACGGTCTGCACGCGGAGGATATTGACGGCGACGGCCTGATCCTGTCCATGCGCATCGAAGACCCGGGCGGCGGCTGGAAAGTCTCCGAAAAGGATCCACGCCTGCTCGTTCCCCGGCGCTTCAACGACTCGGACGGCACCTTCTACCGCGTCTTCCAGGAGGGGCGGATCCGCAACTTCGACGGCGTAGAAGTGAAGCCGGCGCCTCGCAAGCAGGGGCTCGATTTCAACCGCAACTTCCCGGCCAACTGGGAGCCGGAAGCCAAACAGAGTGGTTCCGGAGAGTATCCATTTTCCGAGTCGGAGACCCGCGCCCTAGCTGAGTTTGTAACGAGCCACCCGAATATCTGCGGTTTCCACGCGCTGCACACCGGCATGGAGTCAATCATCCGCCCGCCGGCCACTCAGACGGACAAGGAAATGCCGTCCGAAGATCTGAGCCGCGTCCTGGAAATTGGCCATCTCGGCGTGGAACTAACCGGATACGTACTATTCTCCTATCGCGAGTTGAACGATGACATATACGTGGCTCACGGCGACTTTGCCACCTGGGTTTACGAGCAGCTCGGCCTGATCGTCTTCTGCGACGAGTTGTGGGACGTCAGAGCCCGCAGCGGCAAGGACTACGTAGAACTGAACAAGATGAGCAAGGAAAACGACCTCGACGGTCTGGAAGAAGTCGAAGCGGCCGCCCTGAAGTGGAACGACGAGGTACTGAAAGGCGACGGCTTCGTGGACTGGCACCCGTTCGATCACCCGCAACTGGGGCCGGTCGAAATCGGCGGATGGAAACGGCTCTTGCGCAACAACGCACCGCCGCAACTGCTCGAAGGAACTTGCGAGAAGATGTCCCGCTTCCTGATCGCCCACGCCCAGGCCTCTCCCAGACTGCGCGCCGAGTTTCACCAGGTGGAGGAGATCGGTGAAAAGGTCTACCGCATCGCCGTCGCCGTCCGCAACGACGGCTATCTGCCGACCAACGTGACCGAGCAGGCGATTAAAATGAAGCAGGCGAAGCCGGTCGAAGCACGGATTCACCTGGGGAAAAAGGACACACTGCTCGTCGGCGACGCCAAACAGGAGATCGGGCATCTGAGCGGCTACGGTGGCCGCCGAAAAGTGGAGTGGACCGTACGCTTTGCCGGCGACCCGGCGGCGACCATCGAAATTTCCAGCAAGAAAGCGGGCGCAGTGCGCCTGGACGTGGCCGACGCGTTGCGTCTGTAAGTCGCAAAACAGGTGGTCCTGAGTGGATGGTTATGCATGACGGGTTCTGTTAAAATGAGCCTTGTTGCGTAATGCGCAACACGCTATATTATTTTTATGATATGGCCACGCACACATTGTAAATGATGAGGATACTCACTGCGCTCTGCATACTAT
>JAPUIL010000823.1 GCA_027297085.1 Verrucomicrobiota bacterium
AAGGTGCGGGGTATTGCTAATCTCTTCGACGACCGGTCTATCGGCAGCAAGCTACCACCAGCAATGCATAGGATTTCTGCTCCTCAGCTGTAGGAGGTAGCTTACTGCCGAATCTGTTGGGCATGTATGCCGATGACCACGGCAGAGCGAGGACGCTCTTGCCCTGCCTTTTTGGTGGTTCAGAGTTATAGAAGTGAACTCGAATACCTGTTGTGGACTCCGTATTAAAAGTTAATCCCAGCAGAAGGTGCTGGATCTGATTTTGTGGTCGTATACCGCTCGAACTGTTCCATTCTATGGGGAATAGTGAGTGCCTTTAGAGGTGTCTCACTTGCTAAGCTACCCCACTATGAAACATCCAATTATGCTGAGACTTTTTGTTGCTGGAGTCTTACTGGCGGGGGTGATTTTTCTTATGTGGACGATTAGTCCCTTTCCATCTGAATTGTTAGATCCGGGAGTGGATAAAGTGTCCTCACCTTTTGATTTGGATTCAGAAGAGGGATTTTCGGTACAGGAACTTATTCCTGTTTTGAGCAACAATTTGTTTCCGGATTCCATCTCGCGGAATGCAATCGGCGATTTCGAAGATTGGATGGCACGGTACTTGGAAGAAACAACGGCCGGTCGAGAACTGATCGCGGCTGAAGGAGTCCGGATCGCCCAGCGTCGCCGGGTTGAGATGAAAGCGCTGATCGTTGCAGATCCGGAACTCGCACTTTTACTGACGATTCCTTACGAAATTCGTCGTGTGTTGCCACAAGAGGTTATCGAAAAACTCGAAACACCCGTTAGTTCGCTAGCCCGATTCGAGCTGCTTGTTTTCTGTCCGGCACCCGGTCAAAGTGGCGGTGGATTTGAGCGGATAGCCACAATTGGTGAAAATCAACTTAACGTTTTCACTTATGGTCGCAGACTCGACATCGCGACGAAAGACAAGCTCTCCGTTCATGGTATCGCCATCGACGATGTTTTGGCCATGGCGGAGGATCCGGTCCGAGTGCTTTCGGAAACGGAACGAGAGGACCGGGATTTCGATTCAGGACTGGTTGTCGCGGTCGGAGCCAATGTGTATTCGGTTTTAAATGACGAAGCCTTGGCACAATTACGTACTGGGCTAGAGGAGGATGAATTATCGTTGGGTCCACGCCCAGGTGCAGGCTACTCCTTACTACAAAGAGGTGAAGTGGAAGGCGTGACTCTGCTTTTTACCGAGGATCCCGATCGGGAGTTTGGTCTTGGTGATCTTCCGGAGACTCAGTCAGATCACACCGAAGGCCCGAAAACCATGCTCTACATCCGGGCTCGTTTCTCTAATCAAGCGGCGGACTATGAGCCTAACGATCTCGCTACGCTCATGGAGCGGCAGGCGGGATGCGAGGCGTTCTGGTTTGAAAACTCCTACGGGAAGTCTTCGCTGACGACAACGTTTACGGATACGATCACGCTGCCCAACTCGGCCAGCTATTATGCGGATCAAACGTCCGGTCGACTGAATACCCTTTATGGGGATGCGCTTCCTCTGGTTAAGGCTGCTGGCACGGCGAAAGGACAGGATTGGGATGAAGCAAACTACGATTTCTATACCATGATTACTACCGGCGGTAGCTGGGGGTATGCGGGAGTCGCCAATGTCGGTGGACGGCGTTCTCACCTCAATGGAGCTGGTACCTCGCAGATTCGTACCGCATCGCATGAATTCGGACACAACCTGGGGCTGTTGCACGCCAACTATTGGAGGACAGATTCCCCGTCGCCGATTGGTCGAGATTCAATACCTGGCGGATACGTTGGAGATGCAGTGAGGGATGAGCGTATTGAATATGGCCACAAGTTTTCAGTAATGAGTGCTCAGAATGGCGGGGGAGATTTTAATGAAGGTAGAGGGCATTACACAACGGGCGAAAAGGTGAGGCTGGATTGGCTGGTGTCCGGAGATAATGATTGGGTGAGTGTGGACTCAAACATGGATGCACCCATTCGGCTTTATCGTCATGATGTGGTTGCTGAAGATTTTGGATCCATGATCGCCGGCGTGGCTCGTGCGATTAAGATCAATGCCGACTCGGGTGATTATGCTTCGACCAACAAACGTCGTTATTGGCTGAGTTATCGTCGTTTGCCAACTAACGGAATTTCTGAGACCTGGTTGAGGCGTGGCCTGCAGGTTGACTGGCAGCGGGAGAATTATGGAGGTGACGGTTCAATTCTCCTCGATATGACGCCTTATACCCGGGATGACACTGATGAGCGTGTAAGGGCGAGGTCGGATAACAATGACAAGGAAGATGCCGTTGTGGTCATCGGCCGTACTTACAGTGACGAATTGGCGGATATTCACTTTACCCCGATTGCGCAGGGCGGCGAAAACCCAAATGAATGGATGGATGTTATTGTAAACATCGGGACACAGAATGGGAATAGGGATCCGCTGATAGATTCCTACACAGCCACCGCAGAGCAGGTGGATACAAACGTGGAAGTGGAATTCGCGGCGGCAGCGACTGATGCTGATGGTGACACCGTATACTATACTTGGACCTTCGGTGATAACTCATTGGTTGTGGATAGCCTGAATTCTTCTAATGCTAAGAAGAGTTGGAGTGAAGCAGGTTTTTTCCCAGTGCGGGTTACGGCTTCAGACGGCAAGGGTGGGAGTGATACGAAAGAGATAATTGTTCAAGTAGGTTCGCCAACGGACTCCTATTCAATTCAAGGTCGATTGGTCCATGCTGGTCTTCCTGTGGAGGGTGCGCGGGTCAATGTTGGAAACCTTGTGCAGGCTTGGACTGCTCGAGATGGACGGTATGTCCTTCCGGGCTTGGGATCGGAGAGTTTTTTAGTAAAAGCAGCCAAGGAAGGATTAACCTTCGAACCGCATTTCCCAAATCCGGTGTATTTGACCGAACTCAATGCTTACGGAAGAGATTTTGTAGCAATTGAGGACGGACAAGGAACCGGATCTCTAGAGCTCACTGTGATACCTTTCGAAAATACCGTTCCGCTTGGCGCGCAAATAAAGTTGAAGACTCTGGGTTGGGATGGAGCGGGTGCTAGTATTTCAACTTCGCCATCCTGGTCGGTTACCGGCGGCGGAACGATCAGCGAAACAGGCACATTCTCTGCAAACGAGGTCGGTGGACCCTTTACTGTGACGGCCACCCTAGGTTTTTCTTCGGCGAACGCTCTGGTGACAATTGTGGATGTGAAAGCAATTGGAGTGGTAGCGCAAACTGCGCAAGTCTCCGAGCCCGGCACGGAAGACGGGTTATTCCGGATCAGGCGTTATGGAGATACTGAAGGTGAATTAACCGTACAATTTTCAGTAAGCGGAAGTGCGAGCTCTGGTTTGGATTTTGTGTCGTTAGCGAATTCGGCAACGATTTCTCATGGGTTTGAATTTGTGGATGTGTCCTTGAATATCCTTGACGATTTTCATGTCGAATCAACCGAGGAAGTGATCTTAACGCTACAAGCAGATAGTTCATATACCATATACTCAGCCGAAGCCTCGGCCACGATTGAGATCCTGGACGATTCCGATATGGCGCCGATCGTGAACATCATTTCGCCGACGGTGCCCCTGGCAATCGTAGCCGAAACGACCGGACTTTTTATTCAGGCTGAGGTCATCGATGACGGTTTTCCAAATCCACCGGGTGCTGTCACTGAATCCTGGTCTGTAACCGAGGCACCAGAAGGCGGAATCGTACTATTTTCGCCGCCCCGAAGTAACGAAACGGTTGCCACCTTTAGCGTCCCCGGATTCTACAGAATCCAAATTTCGGCCAGCGACGGCGTAAACACAGGTGTTGCGGAGCTTGCTGTCCACGCAGGTGTAATTCCGGGAGCTGATCCATCGATTGCTAATGAGGTGGTGTACTACGACATGGATGAGGGTTCAGGAGTGACCGCGACCGATGCTCGAGGAGGGGATAACAATGGAACACTGGTCAGCGGCGCAAGTTGGACGGCTATTGGAAACGGCATCTCCGGGACCGGAATCCTGTTCGACGGTGTAGATGACCAGGTGAATCTGGCTGATTCAAACGAAATCAATCTGCTCGATCACAGTGTTCGGTCCATAGCACTTTGGTTCAAGGCAGACGATCCTTTACAAGCAGGTAAACAGGTCCTCTACGAAGAGGGCGGTGGCACCAGGGGATTGAACATCTACTTGGAAGCAGAAACCCTTTACGTGGGTGGATGGAACAACGGTGGAAGTGGTTGGGAGGAAACTTATCTGAGTACCGATTTGTTGGACACGGCATGGCATCATGTAGGACTGGTGCTGAACGCTCAGGCTTCTAACGACGAGCAAGCTGACGCATTTAAGGGGTTTCTGGACGGGCTTGAGTTCGGTAGTGGTGGCGCCGCTCCCCTGGATGGCCATGGCGGAGATATCGCTTTAGGCGCCAATCGTGGAAACACTCAATATCACGACGGCAATTCGACCGGGTCGGGCGACCACTTTGCTGGAATTATCGATGAATTTCATTTGTGGAATCGGGCGTTGTCTGCCGGTGAAATGGGGCAGCTTTACAGTAGAAAATATATTGGTCCCGGGTTAATATTAAACTCAGTAGCCCATTCCGGTGGAAGCGTGGTGATTCCAGGTGGTATGGGTATCGTATTAAATGGCAGAACATCAGGTAACAGTTCTCTGGATACAACTTGGACGGAAGTAATTTCTCCGGAAGGCGGTAAGGTTATTTTTAGGGATTCCTCAGCGGCAAGTACCTTGGCTACCTTTTCGAAACCCGGCTTTTATAAACTCAGGTTTGCCGGAGATGATGGCATTCAGAAGTCAGCGATTGATATGAATGTGCATGCTGGATTGGATTCAGGAGCTAATCCCCCGATCGAAAAGGAGACTATACATTATTCAATGGATGAGGGAAGCGGCACAACGACGCTGAATAGTATCCTGGATGGTTACCATGGAGAACTAAATGGTGGTGTTGGATGGACAAATCCGAATGGTGGCATTTTAGGAACTGCAGCAGTGTTTCAAGGCGACGATGAATATATCCGAATTCCTCCAAGTTCAGGGATCGGAGGTAGTGGAAGTCAAAAATCATTCGCGATGTGGATTAAGCCGGCTGAATCAGGAACCGGTAATAAAGAGGTGATTTTCGAACAAGGTGATTTGGATAACGGACTCGATGTTTACCTTGATGGAGATATACTTTATTTCGGGGGATGGGGTGAAGGCGAACCTGATTGGTCAACTTTTTTAACTGTTCCTATTGGCCGCGACAATTGGCATCATCTAGCACTTGTACTAAACGTTTATGATCAGGGCTATTTGCAGGGCAATGGACTTCGAGCATATTTCGATGGTACTTTGGTAGCTTCGGGATCTGCAGGATACTTGGATGAACATCACAACAGTTCAGGCCTTGGTGGTTTATTTCGGGATATTGTATTTCATGATGGGACTGTACTCGTGAATGCTACTATTTCCTTTTCGGGGCTCATAGATGAATTTCATTACTACAATGACTATGCTCTTTCGATTGATGAAATCGGCAAACTGTACGCCTTTGGTAATATCGGACCCATAGTGAATGCCGGGCCTGACCAACCTTCGGTTCCTGAGTTGACCGTTTCCTTTGCAGGTGGTGCTATTGACGATGGGCGTTGGGAGAGTCCGCTGGTATACGAGTGGATGATTTCGGGTCGCCCCGGCGCAGGAACTTTCAATCAACCCAATGAAAATGAAACCGAGGCACAACTTACACTGGCCGCTGGTGGGACCTACCATGTGATTCTCGGCGCCTTCGATGGACAGGTCACCACATTCGACGAGTTGGAGGTGACGGTGAATCAACCGACTTATTTTGATCTTTTCATGGACGGTTACCCCTCTGTTGCAGCCGAGAACCGTGGATATCTTTCCAACCCAGACAATGACCTATGGACGAATATTGAAGAGTATGGATTTGGCGGTGCTCCGGATTCTTTGGAGTCTCATCCTGAACTGCGATTGTTTTCGGAAATTGTTTCGGATGGGGATGAGCTCTATTTTGAGTTCCGATTTCCGCGAAGACTCGATGCAGCCTTGCGAGGATTGAATTACGAACTCCAGCTATCTATTAATCTCTCGTTTCAGTCCTGGAGTAATCAGGGTTACACCGAAATCGGAACGACGCCGATTGATGAAAACTTCGAAGAGGTCAGGATTAGGGTTGATGAACCGATGAGTTTTACCCGTCCAAGGATCTTCGGTCGAGTAAGGGTAGAAGTCAAAGAGTAGGCTGCTTATCAGATGGCGTTTGAGGTTGGGATTGAGTTCGTGCCTCGCGTTGAAAAATCAGCCTCGTTTCTTGACCAGACTCGTATAGACCCGATCGATGAACCCAAGCGAAGCCGAAACATCACCGTAGCGCTCGTTGTATCCCGATGTGGGGTCAGAGGCTGAAATCTCCTTCAACGACTTTCC
>JAPUIL010000824.1 GCA_027297085.1 Verrucomicrobiota bacterium
TGCCCCACGCCTCTCATCCCTCGTCCCACGCCTCTCGTCCCTCGTCCCACGCCCCTCACTCTGAATCACACACCTCACGCAGGATTAATTATTCACGCGATAAATTATACATTCAGAGTTTCTACTAAGTTTTTAGTCAGGGAAAAAAGTATCAGCTTTTAAATTACACCTGATTTTTGTGGAAAAACTCCTGAAAATATACCAAGAATCACTTATGAAGTGGACAAGGCCAGAAGTTTTCCCTTCATAGGAGGACCCTGATTCTCTAACAGTGTTAACCATTCCAGTCTAATATATGAAAAACGATCCGAATTCAAAAATGGTGATCAGCTGCTCAGGCAACATCCGCAAGGAATTCATCAATAAAATCAACCCACAAACCCACAAACAACTATGAGTAACGTATTAGACACAGGCACAGCGCCAAATGCGAGGCGGCTATTATGGGCCGGCTTTCTTGCGATTCTTGCAGCCGGTATTGGCTTTGGTGTCCGCGGCGGCATCTTGGCGAACTGGGGTGCTGACTTCGGCTTCACGGGCGCCCAGCTCGGCGCCATCGGCGGTGCCGGTTTCACGGGCTTCTGTTTCGGTATCATTATTGGCGGACTCATCGTGGATAAGATCGGTTACGGAAAACTAGTCTTGGCCGCGTTCGTTTTTCACGTGTTGTCCGCATTCATCACATTTGCAGCAACCAAAGGACAGGCCCAAGAAACAGCCTACATGTTCCTCTATATCGGAACATTTGTATTCGCTCTAGCCAATGGAACGCTGGAAGCAGTCGCCAATCCTCTGGTTGCTACTCTCTTCCCAAATAACCGAACACACTATCTCAATATTCTTCATGCTTCCTGGCCAGCAGGTCTAATTGTAGGAGGGTTGATCGGTTGGACGTTAGGTGCTGGAGACGTCAACTGGAAGATTCAACTCGGACTCTTCTTGATTCCAACTGTTCTCTACGGAATTGCGTTCATGGGGCAATCATTTCCGAAATCTGAAGCGGCTACCAAAGGGCTCAAGGTCGGCGACATGATGAACGAAGTTGGGCTTCTCGGAGCACTTGTAGCCTGTGCGTTGATAGGGCTATTTTTCAAAGACCAGCTGGGAAACGTCTTAGCATTCTTCATCGGCAACGATGAATTTTTCGCTTCAAATACGTGGAATTATTTATCTTGGGGCGTGGCGTTGGTGCTATGGTTGATCGTCGGTGGCAAAACCGGTTTCGCAGTCGGCTCGTTTTTACTGTTTATTCTGTTCATGACTCACGCTCTGATTGGAGCTGTCGAATTGGGAACCGATAATTGGATTCAAAATATCACCGGAAATATCCTGACCCCAACTCAGGGTAAGATTCTGTTCGTGTTTACTTCACTCATAATGTTCTCATTGCGCTTCTGTGCGCACTGGATCGAGAGGCACTTGAAAATTTCGCCAATTGGTTTGCTGTTAATTTGTTCGATATTAGCCGTCATAGGACTGCAGTTGGTGAGTGGCATTACAACATTCATTGGGGCAATGGTGGCGCTCTCCGTCTACGCGGTTGGTAAAACCTTCTTCTGGCCTACCATGCTCGCGGTAGTCGGTGATCGTTTCCCTCGTACGGGAGCAATTGCCATGTCCATTATGGGCGGCATCGGCATGATGTCTGCTGGTCTGCTTGGTGGACCGGGACTGGGTTACGCCAAGGACCGTTACACTGCTGAGCACCTCGAACAAAACAATCCGGCAATCTATCAAGAGTACAAAGCGGAAACTTCCAGTAAATTCCTTATCTTCAAAGAAGTGACAGGTTTGGACGGCACGAAGCTCGCCGATGCTCAAGCCGCCGAAAATCCGACACCGGCGCAACTAGCTGTAGCTGACGCCAGCATCGTCGGTGATCGAAAGACGCTGAAAGCAGACGCGTTCATTCCTGCCATAATGGCGGCGATCTACCTTGGGTTGATGCTCTACTTCAAGTCTGTTGGTGGATATAAACCCATTAAGCTCGAAGTTGGCGAAAGCGCCGGAGCTAGTTAAAATTTATAGAACTACCCCAAGCAAAAGGACCCGTCTTATTTAGGCGGGTCTTTTTTTATCTGGAGCTAGCTTGCTGGCGGAAGAATTGTCTGACCGCCAGCAAGCTAGCTCCTGTAATTTTGGGAAAGGTACTTTCCTGACACCTGAACACTGACACCTTTTTCTCATCCTTGATTCAGCATTCAATTTAGACTCTTGACCGAGATCACCTTGATCTTCCATCCAGGCCCCTAATACACGACACAAACAATTGTCTTTTTGTTTGCCCGCACTCCTATCGAGGCCCTAATCCCTAACGTTGTATGGCAACCATTCTACTGATGCAAAACCCGGAGGAGGTCCACCCGGACCAGATAAAGACCATCCGGGAATTGGCTCATGATCATGATCTCTGGATGACCAGGAAACCTCTAATCGAGAATCCGGAGCGAATCTCTGAGGTGGAAATTAGCACCGGATTCCTGCCTCCTTTTGAATTGATCCTAAACGGGCGCTTAAAATGGCATCATGCTTTTTCCGCGGGAATGGATTGGTTATTCAAAATCGAAAACCACCAGGAGCTTCCTATGGTTTTAACCAACTCTTCGGGAATCCATGCCATTCCCATGAGTGAGCATACCTTTGCTTTGATCCTGGCCCACGAGCGAACGCTGACTAAAATTATACGTAATCAATCCAAAGGCATTTGGGAAGGCACGGCCCCAGGCGCTCCCATGGAAACCATAGCTGGCAAAACCATGCTGATTCTCGGAGTTGGGGCCATCGGTGAAAGAGTAGCCAAACTGGCTCAAGCGCACGACATCCATGTATTAGGTATCCGGCGGCAACCGGAACGAACCAGCGAATTTGTGAATGAAATGTACGGTCGCGAGCAGTTGAATGTG
>JAPUIL010000825.1 GCA_027297085.1 Verrucomicrobiota bacterium
TCAATTACAACAAGGGTCTGACTTACTTTAGGCAGGAACAATTTGCCGAATCCATCATCGAGTTTACCAAGGCCATTGAGGATGACCCTGCCTACTTTGAGGCATGGAAAAACATGGGGATCGCCCATGCAAAAATGGAGAAAAATGAATGGGCGGCCGAAGCCATGAGACGAGCGTTCGAAATTAAGCCCAGGGATGTAGACACCGCGGTTTATCTGGTGAAATACCTGAAGCGCATTGGCCAGGGTGGGAAGGCCGTTGATATCTACCGGCAGGCTTACGAGGCCGGAGCCAAAAGCCCGTTCATTTATAAAACACTGGCTAACGATGCTTCTGAAAACAAGGACTACAAACAGGCTGCGCACTTTTATGCGCTGTATGCACCGTTCCGGCCAAGTGGTGCCATCTATTATAATATGGGCCTTGCCTACCGTCGGTCCGATCAATTTGAGGCCGCTATGGAAGCTTATAAAATGGCCGTGAAAATTCAATCCGACCTGCACAAAGCATGGCTCAATCTCGGTTACCTCTATCGCTACAAGGGTGAGGAAGAAGTCGCTCTTGAGCACTTTGAAAAGGCGCTGGAAATCGAGCCCGGCTATGACAATGCCATTGCCGCCATTGAGGAATCGGCAACCCTTGAATACAGCTCTTCCAATTAATCCTCTCCCGTCCATTTATCCTAAAATCACTCATCCTTATCATCATGAAAACTTTAAAGCTGGCGATTTTTGGGTTCAGTTTGACCACCTTTTGCGTGGGCGCTGAATTCCAAGCCTATGGTCCACCCGTCGATTCCGACATCAAGGCCATTTATGTGCCGCCGACAAGATCGGACGAACCAATTGTGGCGACAGACAAGGTACTATTCCAATACGATAAATCCGAGAAGAACTGGGAAAAGCTGTATTCACCTCCCTGGCAGGATTCTTCCTTACTTGGGGTGAGTGGCTACGCGAAATCTTCACAAATGCTCTACGTGGTTCATTCACAGGGCATCGCAGCCAGTCGCGATGCCGGAGAAAACTGGACCGAATCGATCCCGCCTGGATTTGGAACAGAATCAGGCGCATTACGTTCGCTAGCCGTAGATCCCGAAAACAGAAAAGAAGCCATTTTCGTTTTCGAAAATGCCTGTTGGTTGACCGGGGACTATGGTTTAAATTTTGAGATAATCCTTCCCGGAGAGCAGTTCGTTGGTGGCGCCTACGCACCGAGCGAAGCAGGCACCAGTCATACCCGGATCGTAGCTACAACAAACGCAATTCATTTGGATACCACTAGCGGATTCATATCAATAACACCGCCAAAGAATCAGACACTTAATCGCCTTACGGTTCATCCCAATAAGGATATGGCTTACCTGAGTTGTAAGGACAACCAGATGTTGCTCCTGAACATCCTTAGCCAAAGGGGTACGCTTATTAACCTGAATTCATCTGCCCCAACTCACACAGTTTCTTCGAGCGAAAGTTCACTATGGATATTAGACAATGGTTCGCTTTCAATTCTCAATTTTAAGGATTTATCGAACAGCCAAAACTATCAGCTGACCACGCTCCCAACCGGTGGGAATGTTATCTTTCCTCACCCGCGCAAGCCTGATGCCTTATACTATTCACAAGGGTCGCAATTACACCTTTTGACCGATGCTTTTAATAATTTACCCTCGCAAATTCTGGCATCGGTGGACCAGCAATCGTTCATTCCGCTAAGGAGATCTGTTCAAAATCTGGAAAAAAATCGCGTGGAGACACAGAGTGCTGATAATTTCGCTCTTTCGGCATTAATTGCTTCCGAACCGCCACTCACCTCTGTCATTGCGGCGGCAGTTGCCTATAATTTGGAGAATCCCGAAACCCTGGCTGATTGGAAAAGAAAGGCCCGCAGCCGCAATTGGCTTCCTAAGTTGCGGATTGCAAGCTATGCTCGTCAGTCCCCGCTTGATGTGACTCGCCTTGACACCTATACGGACCGATTTGGTATTGAACAAACAGAAGACATCCGCCTGTCCGATGAAATTCGGACCTTTAATAGGAGTGCACTGTTTCTTGAGTGGGATCTGAAAATGCTCTTTTTCCATGAAGATCAGGTCGATGTTGTTCGTGAGCGCAGATACCAGGCGCAGCACCGTCGGGTTTTGGCCACTGAGATAACCAAGCTCTACTATGAGCGAATTGAAATAATTGCTGGTTTAAAGGGGATAAGTAACTCCAAATCGCTTTCACGAGATAAGTTATACTTGGCTTTAAGAGAAGTTACCGACCTGCTCAATACTCTCTGCGGCCAGGAGCTTTTTAAGCATACCGAAATGTAAGCAGCTTGTTGCGTGCCCTGTGCCCATGGTTGTCAGGCCTGTTGTTCGCTTCGCTGTCGCCCAAAAAGGACTCCTTGTTCCGGTTCTCTTCGAGACCGGTCTTGTCGACCTCTGGTCTCGGAACGGTCGTGAACACGACCTTGGCTACCTTGTAGCATTGGCCTACCTGTTCGGCGCAGCTCCATGCGAAGCCTGGATGAGGTTAATGATATTCCTAGCTCCTGCTAAATACCCTTTGACTTAGACCTACTGACTAAAGTCCGGGTTGATTCGAGGCATGGGAGCTTGAACATTCGCTCGCCACTCCTGGAGTTTACGCTGTAGTAAATTTGCCAAGGGTGGTTGAAGTGGGGCCAGGTTTTGGGTTTCGCCTAGATCGGTTTCAAGATTGTAGAGCTCAATATGACCATCTTCCAGAAATTCGAGCAGCTTCCAATTCCCCCTGCGAATTGCGCTGACTGGGCTCGTTGTCTGGTAATAATGAGGGTAATGCCAATATAGGGCATCGCGTTTGAGGCGGGATTCTGGTTCTTTTAAAAGTGGAGCCAGACTGATGCCATCGACAGATTTGTTGTGCTCCGGGTCGCCACCTAGGTTCGCAAGTTCCAGGATGGTCGGATAAAAGTCAGCTGTGAGGACCGGTTCGTCCGATAGGCTGCCCGGCTTGGTGATTCCCGGCCAGTGAATGATCAGGGGAACGCGCACTCCTCCTTCATAGAGTGATCCTTTGCCCGATCGAAGTGGGACATTCGAGGTGACTTTCTGGTCATTGTAATTGTTTATAAAACCACCGTTGTCAGATGTGAAAATGACGACGGTGTGGTC
>JAPUIL010000826.1 GCA_027297085.1 Verrucomicrobiota bacterium
TGGAAACGGTTGCTGAAAAGAGGGCTTTCAGCGTCGACGCGTCCTGTGTTTATTTGGATGTCAGCCGGGCGACCCTGAACCGATTGATGGATTCTGGGAAACTTCGAAATCTTCACATTGGTCGCCGTCGGCTGATTCTCAGAGATGACTTAGACGAATTTCTGCGAGCGCGACTAGCCGAAAGCGAAATCGGGAACTAAGTCGATGGCGATCGGCATCGATAACCATCCAACCCAACGGCTGGGCGACTTCACCGGCGAAGAATCCGACTCCACGTCGCTGGAGGCTTTGCGCGACATGCTGGATGTCGTCGTTGATGAACTGGAGGCTCTAGGGAGCCCCATGGCCCGGTTGTACGCCAAGCGCCCTGGCCGACGAATAGACGCGATGGAGCGCGGGCAATGACTACGACGACGCCCATCAAGTTCGACATCGCCATCAATAAGAAATGGCAAGGCGAAAAACTTCCTCTAGACGACCCTCGCTGGGGTGAGTACACCGCCAGCTTCCATAAGGAACATCACTCCATTGAGTCGTTGATTCACAGGGTGAGCGTGGACGGGTGTTCGTTTACCGCTGTGATGAACGGTGGCTATCGGAAGAAAGAAAATTTCATCTCTGCACAGCACATCGGTCTTGATGATGACCGAGGAACCACTGAATCATCAATCGAGGCCTTGGCGGAAGACCCGTTCATCGCCGATCACGCTGCCTTTCTCTACCCGTCTCCTAGCAGCACCCCACAGGTCCCGAAATCCCGTGTGGTGTTCATCCTCGATACGCCGTTTACGGACCCCGATACTTACCGTGTAGCAGCAGAGGCGATGTGCTGGAAATATCAAGGTACGGACCCTTATGTCTCGGATCCGGCGCGGTTGTTTTACGGTAGGCCGAACACCCAACATATCAATCTCGGCAACGTCCTGTACCGAGACATCCTTCAAGAGCAGGTCATAGAGCCCTATTTGGAGAGCCTGAAGAACGCCGGGAACGGCCACAAACCAGCTGAGCCTATCAGCAAGACTGTGCCCGAAGGTTCTAGGAACCACACGATGGCCAGCATCGTGGGAAGCATGTGGCAGAGAGGCATGAGCAAAGAGGCCATCACTGCCGCTGCCCATGTCCAGAACGAACAAACCTTCGACCCGCCTTTGCCGCCGGCCGAGGTGGATAGCGTGGTCGCCAGCATCAGTCGCAAGCCCCCCGGGGCATTGCCGGTGACCCAGCCTTCCACATCGTCCGATCCGCCGAGGAACGGACACCAGCCATCCGAGCCAGCGGGAGCGTGGCTAATTGGCCCCACCTCGGAAAAACCCGAAGAGTTGCCCCGGCCCAAATCCTTCGCCCAGTTACTCCAGATGGAGATCAAAGAGCAGCCGATGGTTGTGTCAGGACTCATCTCCCAGGGCTCATTGAATCTGGTGGCCGGCCGGCCGGACCAGGGTAAAAGCCTGGCGGTCCAAGACCTACTAACGGCCCACGCTTGCGGTGGCCTATGGCTCGGCCAATTCCCAGCAGGGCAAGGGGTGTCCGGTTTTTTCGACTTCGAGATGCCGGAGGACAGGTTTGCGCTGCGGCTCAAAGCCCAGGCCAGTCACCGCGGCGTGACTGACATCCCGATGTTCCGGTTCGAGGGTCTGACCCACATGTTGGACAAGGATGAAGGCGCCGACGAACTGTACGGGCTCATCCGGGAGTTTGACCTGAGCTTAGTGGCGTTGGACCCGGTTTCCGACATCTTAGGCGGCTCCAATGAGAATGACGCCACTCCCGTTAGGCAGGCGTTCGCCAGGTTGATACAGATAACCCGTCTGGTGCCCGTTACTTTCATCCTGCCGGATCACCGGCGTAAGGCCGGGCTCGTGCGTTCTTCCCCCTTGGATGAAATCAGGGGTAGCACAGTGAAGGTAGCCAAGTCCGACTCCATCCTGTCTATCACGAAGGCGAACGACCTGGTGAAGGTTGAACACCTGCGCTTCAAGTGGGGCCCCAAGCACTCCGCCTTCAGTTTCAAATTCCAGGAAGCCGACCCAGACATCGTCCCGGTCTATTCCGGTGAAATTGAAGACGGCGGCGCCGAGATGCTGGAGCGCTGCATACCTGCGGTCCTTGACGCTCTCGGTGAGGGACCATTAAAACGACAGGCCCTCATTGCCACGGTTGGAGAAACCACGAAGGCGGGGGATCGGACCGTCATCACCGCCATCAGCAAGCTTGTCGAAGACGAAGAAATTCTCAAGGGAAAGGACGGCCGAGAGGTCGTTTTTCGCTTGCCCGAGGAGGCCACGGATTAATGCAAAACGACGAATGCAACTATATATATCTTTGCACGCTTGCATTAATCAAATTTAGGCGCTTCAAAGTCGCGCCCGGTTTCTGGTAATTAAATCCACGAGTGCAACGATGCAAACATATATATAGGTTGCACACGTTTTGCTGCATTAATCAAAAAGGGTATGCAAATGAGTAACACCCCGAAGTTTAAACCCGCCGGTCGAACGCTTAAGGTGCTGCTGGCTAGGGCCGTAATTGAGGCGGGGCCCAGCGTCACCTTAGCAACGGTTCGGTAGGGCCACCTGGAAGTTGAAAAGCGAAAAACCTATGTACCGTCGGCAAGTGCGCGCGCGCGACCGCGAAATGAAAAACATTTTTTGTGACTGCAAGGAGCCTCACCGTGCCTGGAAGAAAACCACTTCCGACCTCGTTAAAGGTATTAAGGGGTAACCCCGGTAAGCGCCCACTGAACCACAGGGAGCCGAAACCAGGGTCGAAGGCCAAGCTGCCAAAGGCTCCGTCCTTCTTAAACGACCGGGCAAAGATAGAGTGGCGGAACATGGGCAAGCGGCTATTCGATATGGGCTTGCTGACCGTGCTCGATGAGACGGCTCTGGCGATGTACTGCGCGTCTTTGTCCCGGTGGATCCAGGCGAACGGGGAGATTGAGGAATATGGTGCCGTGTTGGTACAAGGGTCGAAGCTCAAGCAGTCGCCGTGGGTCGCCATTGCCAACGAAGCTTGGCGACAGACGATCAGGATGATGGCTGAGTTCGGAATGACGCCTAGTTCCAGGTCACGGGTCTCGATCGAACTCCCGACAGGTCATCTCGATTCAGATGGAATCGATTGGTTTGGAGAGCGCAAGAACTAATCAGGGATCAATCGAGAAAGTCCGGGCCAAGGAGCAGGTCGCCTACTTGGTGGACATGGCTAAGGCCGATGCGTTGGACCTACCTGGCGAGTCTCGTCAAGCTTTGGAGTTGGTGGATCGTCACGTTTAGCGAACCACTAATAATTCAATGGTGTTCTAGATCGGTGCTGACGGATTGCGATTCAAGAGGGTCATTTTGAAGTCGGCCAACAACTTACAAAGCGAAATATATTTTTGCGAGAGATTCTGATCATGTCCCAAAATTTGTTTTACCCGATATCGAAATACTGCGAGGCAATCGGCG
>JAPUIL010000827.1 GCA_027297085.1 Verrucomicrobiota bacterium
AGTTGCCTTCTGGAAATCCGACTCCTGGGCGTTGTAAATGTCACAGAACGTCTGTGGGTTGCGATCGACAAGCGGGAACCACGAACTTTGTACCTGCACCATGATGCGGTGACCGCGCCGGAAGGTGTGGTAGACGTCCGGCAGAACGTATTCGACCTTCGTCATCTCGCCCGGCTCGAACGGCTCCGGTTGGTCGAAGCTGTTGCGGAATTTCCCGCGCATCGCCTCACCGCGGACAAGCTGTTGATAGCCGCCCATCTGGACACCCCCTGGATTTGGTTCGGGGTTGGGGAAGTCGCCGGAATAGACATCGATTAATTTTACTACCCAGTCGGAATCGGTGCCGGCGGTGGAGACCTGTAGATCTGCAGTGATGGGGCCAACCAGGGTAACGTCTTCCTGCAGTACCTCGGTCTGATAGACGAGCACATCGGGGCGCGATGAGGCGAAGCGCTGGTCGTCGAGCATGTGAGCACGAGTCATGCTGATAGAGATGTTTGGAATGTATGGCACAGGCTTGGCTGGGTCACTTATGTACTCATCAAAACTACTGCCACCATCTCCTTCAGGAGGGTCAAAGGATAGCCGGCCCCCGGCGTGGAAGTAGAGCGTCTTTTGCGAAATATTTTTCGGTGGCCAGGTATCGTATCTCCTCCATTGGTTGGTGCCGGTCTCAAAGAGGTAGGCTTCTGGCAACTTGAGATCTTCTTCTTCTTTCTCTTTCAGGAAATGCAAAAGGAACGGCAGTTCGATCTTATCGCGGTAGAACTCCGAAGTTTTGGCATGAAAATCCACATGGCCGAGCTTGTCGCCGTCGCCCCGCGACCAGCCTCCATGCGCCCAAGGCCCCATTACGAGAATGTTGAAGATTCCCGGGTTATTGCTTTCGACCTTGCGATATATGTTGAGCGGTCCGTAAAGGTCTTCGGCATCGAACCAACCACCGACGGTCATCACCGCAGTTTTGACGCCGGTCAGATGCGGGAGAATATTACGCTCCTGCCAGAACGCGTCGTAGGTACCATGCTCCATCAGCTCGTTCCAGAACTCGATCTCCCCCTTGAAGTATCGTGTGTCTGCGTTCGACAGCGGTCCGAGGTTCAGATAAAACTCGTAACTGTCCGGCGTCTTGTAATCGAACGGCTTGGCTTGCTCGCGCGTCGGCTCTTCGAGCTTCTGGCCAAAACGTGACAAAAAATTGAACGCGTGTGGAAGGTAGAACGTGCCGTTATGATGGAAATCGTCACCGATGAACCAATCGGAGATCGGTGCCTGGGGTGAGGCGCATTTAAGAGCGGGATGTGAATCGATCATGCCGGCCGCCGTATAGAAGCCAGGATAAGATATTCCCATCATGCCGACATTGCCGTTGTTGTTGGGGATATTTTTTACCAGCCAATCGATCGTGTCGTAGGCGTCAGTGCTCTCGTCGATATCCTCCGGCCCGGACTTTGCCGGATTATGCGGACGCATATGGACGAATTCGCCTTCAGAACCATAACGTCCACGCACGTCTTGCACGACGAAGATGAACCGCTCCTTCGCATAATTTAGGAGCGGCCCGCGTGGATTGGGATAGAGATCCACACTGTAAGGTTTCAAGCTGTAGGGAGTGCGCGTCAATAGGATCGGGTAGGCCTTTGAATCATCTTTCGGTTGGTAGACAGCGGTGAATAGTTTTACTCCGTCGCGCATCGGCACATCATACTCAAACTTCGTGTAGTGTTCGCGAACGTAGGCTTGATCGACCTTCTTTGACTCGTCCGAATCGTCTTTCTTTTCCTTGTCCGTCTGAGCACGGGCATCGATGGACATTATCATCAGGAGCAGAAACGCCACCGTCATAGAGTACGCATTGGTGAATTGTCGTCTATTTTTAGAAAGTTTGGTCATGGGATTTCTTGTAGGTGTGTGTTATAAGGGCCTCGTTGTTAATATGAGCTGCCTGTATATTATGTATTCAGGTTTTGAACGTCGACAGATTTGCCGCATTGGGCGGATTGTAGAGCGGCGATGACCGTGGCACAAATATCACGGGCACCGCGGGCATCGAGTACTGGCGATTCCTCACCGTCAATGCTTCGGGCGAAGTTTTCGGCAAGTAAATAGTTGTTCTCATCCGCTATGCGCTTGTGTTTAAACTCGGTTGGAGGCTGGTCGCGGTAGTAGATAGCAACCTCGGGGCGCGCTTCGGAAATCACCATCGCGCCTTTGTCTCCGATGAGGTGCAGTTTGATTTCTCCTATGTCGGGATGGGCCGCTGCGCCGATGCGGCCAATACAAAGTGAGGCTATAATTCCGTGCTCCATTTCGAGGGTCACTGTGGCCAGATCATCGACCTGATTGTCTGCATGTGCCTGATGGAAGTGAGCGGAGGTTCTGGCAAATACGCGTTCGGCACGCGCTTCACCGGTGAGCATCCGGATGTAGGCAAGAGGATAGAGGCCTTCGACTTGCAATTCGCCCATCGGTTCGGTGCCGACCCCGCCATCGGAGCCGTCGAGGTGAGCTTCGAGTTGGCGATCCAACCAGTTTATAGGCGGATCCCCTTCTTTACGGCTGCCGACCGGCGGACCGGCGTCCTTGGAGAAGTAGAAATCACAATGGAGGGCGGCCAGTTTGCCGATTTTTCCGGATTCGACCGCCTCGCGTGCTTGAATGATTGCCGGCAAAAAATTGCGGTTCCATACTAAGCATTTCACTCCGCTGTAATCAATGGCCTGAATGAGACGATCACAGTTTTCAAGCCGGGTGGATAGTGGTTTATCTACCACGATGTGAAGTCCGGCTTCGGCCCCAATGATCGCCAGATCGCAGTGTCGTTCCGCTTCGGAACTTACCACCACCGCGTCGAGCTCATGGTCTTCTATGGCTTTCTGAACATTGCGCAAGTAGGGAATGCCGAATTCATCCGCGATCAATTGGTTGCGTTCGTGTGTCCACTCGGGTCGATCGGCATGGTCGGCGACGAACTGTAGTTGGAAGCGCGGGTGGGCTGCAATAGCGCGCGGAAGATAGGCGTGTTTGACGACGCTGAGAATAGCGACTTTGATCGGTGATTTGCTCCGGTCGGTGGCCTTCATGAATCAGTGTTGTTTGCCATGGAGGTGGTTACGATTTCTAAGGCTCGCCGGTAGTTTTGCATAGCGTGGCGGGAGTCACTCCCCTCACGAACGCTGGCAATGAAGTCCTCCAACATGGGTTGGATAAATGCCTGCTCTGAGTCGGGCGGAGAGGCCTCTGGCGCGCCACCGGCAAAAAGCAGATTGCAGTTGGCATGATCGTCCGCATAGGCTGCTCCTAGCGAACCGATCAGGCAAATGGAACGGTAGCCTTCGCCATCGAGCAGCGCGTTTGTGAAATCGAGCATCGCCATTCCGCCCCCGGGAAATCCCAGGTGGATGAGCGAGCATGTCTTGGAGCCGGTATGATTGGAGACACCATAAATTGAGTCAGGATCTTTATCAAACAACCAGCGTGCGAGGTCGACAGCCCCAATCTTTGAACCATCCTCCTGAGAATTTTGGGAGCATGCCCAATCATGCAAACGCATCAATCCAGGTTCGCCCAGGTTTCCTGCACGAAGGCTATCGGCAATAGCCTGAACGTCAGGAGCAAAACGCCAGGGAAGGGCGGGAAATAACCAGGTCTCTTCCCTGAACGGACTTGCATTGACGAGTAGGACCGGCTTGCCCTCGAAGTGAAACTGGTTGTCATCGGTGACGACCGCGTCGGGGTTATCGCTGATATCCACCGTCGTGACATCATGGATACGACTGGCCGCGGCGAGGTAGTCGTTTTCTCTCTCGGACATGTTGATGTGCAGGCGAGTCATTGGGCTTCTATGTGGCGTTTGCTGGTATCGGGCGCGAAAAGAATGGCAATCATCCCGACGATAAAAATCAAACTGGTAACCCGGCCTATTTGCGCGTAGTCGCCATTGAAATATAGGGTCAAAGCAGGAGTGAGAGAAATGGTGATTGCGGTAAGAATCCGGCCGTAATTAAAGCTTACTCCAGCACCGGTCGCTCGCACCTTGGTTTCGAATAGTTCTGGAAGGAAAAAGGGTAACCATCCGAAAAAGATGCCATTGAAAAATCCCAAAAATGCGACCCAGATAAGGAAGCCTTCATCCGTGGGAGTAGTAAACCAGAAGATGTATTGTGAGATGATCAATGCGGCAAACGAGGTAAGAAAATAACAGGTGCGCCTTCCAATTCTTGCCGAAATGACTGCGGCCAGTGCGCAGCCGACGATGCTTAATAAGGAGCGCATCTGTACAATTTCTGCTTTAAGTTCTGGTAATCCCAGCTCATCCCCGATTCTTCCTGCCCAGAATACGATCCAAAGAAAGCTACCCCAACCACCGAACAATGGTACCGTTGCCAGTGCGATGCCTACCAGCGTGACACCCAGGTAGGGCTTGCGGAAAACTGAAAGCTTTTGAGCTGCTGCGTTATTCGCAGATCCTTCGTCGGTTTCGCGTGTGCTGAGCCATGCGGGAGATTCGCGAACAAACAATAATATGAGAACTCCTACCGGCAGTGCCGTTGCTCCGACGAGGAACACCCAGCGAAAGGAATCTGGTGTTGGGGGATGGTACTTAAGGAGTGTGGCAAGGGCGAAGATACCCACGTTCCCAGCCATACCAATCATGCTTGCCATAACCGGTCGCGCGACTTTGGACCAGGATTCTCCTACCAGCGCAACTCCGTTGGGCCAGCAACCGCCGACACCCAGGCAGGCCACGAAGCGCACTACAATCAATTGCAGTGGGTTAGCCACATAATAAGAGAGGGCCGTGAATATGGAAAACCAGATAATGGAAATGCCCAAGGCTCGGGTTCGGCCGATGGTATCACCAAGCCGACCGAAGAAGAAGCCACCCGCGGCGGCACCAAACAAGAATGCGACTTGTAGATAGGCTGCCCAGGTCTTGATCTGTTGCTCTACCGCCTCCTCGGTAAGCCCCATGGACCATCCGGATTCGTTTAACAAACCGATGGTTGCTGGGCCGCCAAGATTGGTAAGGCCAATCTGGACCCCCCCAAAGAACCAGCCGAGAAATGCGACCACTAGAATGGTTATGCGTGCTTGGGTAGTGAGTGGATGTCGAGACACTAGTTGAGAATGTTTAAGCAAAATAAGGCTGAATGCGAGTCTCGCTTTTCGTTTCCTGGCTCAGCTACACTTGTGCAATGAAATACTTCCTGTCTTGGGTTTGGATTGTGTTGCACAGTGGATACACGATGTTGGTTGC
>JAPUIL010000828.1 GCA_027297085.1 Verrucomicrobiota bacterium
GGTGTGGCAGTTTACAAATTTAGAAATCAGATAGGCCTCAATCAATGTATCGCGGCATCCATTTTGCAGAGTGAATAGGTTTTCTTGTCCAATCGAGCTACTCAACCTCCCAAGCCAATTACTGAAATATCTCGTGTGCCCGTTCCTGATTAGTAACCACGGATTTAAGCTTCTTCAGAGCGGACTTTAGTTTCCCGGCAACAATACGTTTCTCAACGGTCACGGTTTGCTCAATCACCTATGAATAAGCCTGACGAGCTATATCCGTCGGGCTTTATACTACGAGACCTATAACAATGATAAACCCCTAAGATCATTGCCAAAAATAAGTGTCAGGCACCTGCGCTTGCTTCGCGGATAAGATTTTCCGCATCGATGGTGATCTTTACCGTCTTAGCTATGTTTTTTGCGGGTTTGCCCTTTTTAAATGCAATCCCGTAGTCTTCGAGGGTAAGATTGAATTCGGAATTAAGGCTAAGGATATTATCGGAGACCGTAATGGTACCCTTTTCGGACACTTCTTGCTCAATGCCCCGAATCGACATCGTTCCGGAAACCGTCACTTCGTATTCTCCATTCTGCTTAAAATTAATATTATCGGCGTCTTCAATTTTGCCCTGGAAAGTGGCCTGGGGGTATTTCTTGGTATTTAGAAAAGTCTTCTGATTGAAGTGCTTTTGCATAAGAGCCTTTTCAAACTCGAAGGCCTGCATGGGAATAGAGAATCCAAGCGAGTCTTCATCTGAATTAACAACAACGACCACACTATTGTTATCGGCGTGGATATCCTCAGCAGGTGTGCTGGAGAAGAAAGAAACATGCGCGTTTTGCGTAACCCAACGCTCAGCCGCTGTACCGGTGGACAGGAAGGTCAGGAAAGCGGCGGATAAAAACAATAGGTATGTACTTTGATTTTTCATAAACGAATATTGATATGATTAAGTTTTATGGATCTTGGTTTGGAAATTCGGCCCAAATACGGCGGATTCAAAAAAGAGACGCCTTTTCTATGACGGCGTTGGAATAAAGCCCGAGAAATTCGTCGCGCCGTGGTCCAGCTCGAACAACACCTTTGATGGCCACGGATTGTCCGGATTGAAGAGCAGCCGCGTCATCGTTGGTTTCGGAAGTAAACGTAAAAGCCACTCCGACTGGAGCACCTGTCTCTTTTATCAACACGACTTGATCTCCATTTTGAGTTTGGCTGATGGAAGCCACCGGACCTGAAATAACAACGATCTTTGAGTCTCCATCGTCGCTCAAGTACTTCTCGTTAGCGGCTCCTGGATTCGCCAGGTATTCCGAAACGAAATAACTCGAAGTTAAAGTGTAGTCAGGTTGAGCGGACAAAACATCCCGGTGGGGCATGTTCCATAGATAAAAGACAAAGGCTCCGCCAGCAATGATAGCAATTACACTCGCAGCCAACACTGTCTGCCATATTTTCTTCTTCATGTTTATGCGTTATTTGAATTCGAAAGAAATATCTCTCAGATACAATTCGCATATTTTGACGACCGCTGAGGAATGTTATTCCGTTAATATGAAGATAACCTTATTCATGGAGTCTTAAACCTCTTCTCATGCGAAACCTTTGAACATTGCTTCATGTTTGAGTGGAGATTTTCCCACGGCCAAATCAGTTGTCAGGCGATAAGTAATATTCCTGATGTGGCTCGCCGTAACCCCAAATAGACACCGTTCTTAAAGGGCCAACTCCACAGGGATTCACTGGAAGTCTACAATTAGTAATGGCAGATAACGCGACCTAGCATCCCATTTACCCTGTATTTATAAATACACTACAGGTATTTTCCGAGCATCTCTGACGGCAAGCGAGTTGCAATGGCAAAGAGATCTTGATCCTCCTCGAAGGCAATCATATTCAAGTCTCCCTCGCTCCACCATTCGCCTTGAGGCCGGTTGAAGTATTGGCGGGTTCGCTCATCGAATGTGAGAACATGAACAAGTTCCCCGTCCATCTCAAAGCAGAATAGACTTACTCTACCTCCCTTACTGTCGGCAAAGATTCGACATCCCTCCGCTGTCGCCAATTGAAAGATATCAGGCAATTCTGGAGGCACCGGCGCGCCCCGTTCCTCCAACCAGCGCACAAGCTCTGCCCGGTTTTTGCTACGATAATCCAGAGGCATGGCTTGGCTCACGAGGTTCGCAACGGAAAAATCGTCAGGATTGAATCTTTCAACCGGTTTTGTAGACAGGCTATTAAACAGGCTGAGCATCAGCAATAGCATGGCTGCGATTCCGATCAACCAGAAAGGGAAAGCACGCCGCCATCCGGGTTTTTCAACAACCATATTTTCCAAATTGGCGAAGGTGAGGATAGCCTGCTTGCCTTCCTCGGGACCACAAACCTGACGAAGTCTGCAAGCGACAGAGGCATCAAAGTTGACTTGCTCAGCAAACCAGGCGCGCAGTTCCGGATCGTGTCGACACTGCTCCAAGGCTTTTTCAAAGTTCTTGTCTCGCGCATCTGAACCGTCAGATCGGTAAGCGCTGAGGATTTCTTTGGCGGAAAGATTATTCATTGGAGGCAACTTGTGCAAAAGGTATAGGTGCCGTGTTATGCGATAGTCCTTTTTCGAACCGCTTCCGAAGATGGTCCTTTCCTCGGCGAAGTCTGGACATAACGGTTCCAATTGGGATATCCAAGACTTCGGATATTTCTTTGTAGGAAAAGTATTCGAGATAAAAGAGGGTGAGAGGTGCCCGGAACTTCTCGTCCATCTGTCCTAGAATCGTAATAACATCGGCAGCGTCGATCTGGCTGCCTGGTTGCTCTTTCGAGTCCGACGCAGGTTCCGGAACTAACTCCAACGTAGTCGAGGGGTAGCGTCTCCGTTTGCGGTACTGGTCAATGAACTCACGATGCACGACGCTGAAAAGCCAAGACTTGGTTTTGCTACGATCCCTGAGAGTATGCCCTTTGGACGAAAGCTTGAAAAAGGCGCTCTGTGTAAGGTCCAATGCATCGTCGGGATTCTGGCAAAGAGAAAGGGCAAAACGGTAGAGCAGATCATACCATTCGTGCACAATGCTGTTGAAAAACTCGTGCTGCATTGACACCTGTGACGAACACTCAGGCTTCTTATTCCGTTGATTTCAAAAGAACCGCTCCAACGGAGCCTGATTTTGTGGCGGCAGCACCGGCAAAGTTATCGTCCATATTTTTTCTCAATTTAACGGCATATAACTTCAGTTCCCTCGTCACAGAAGAAATCTAATCCACATTAGTCCATTTTCTTCAGTAGGGACCCCGGCCTGAAAACTGCCCATTCCGGATAGAGCAATCCCCAACAACAGCACACAAGCAACAACCCAGGAACAGTTCTTAAAGCTACAACAAGTTATGAACCAGCGACCAGTACAACTAATACGGCAATTCTTATCACCGAATTTTTTTGTATGGCTCAGAGTGCTCCTCTTTGTGCAATTAGGTATGATACTTCACGCAAATGGTACAACTCTGTTCCCTAATCCTATTACCATATCTACAATGGCAGAAGAGCGTATCTTTCTTCACAAGACGGGGGAGTCCGGTAGGAAAGCTTTTATTTTTCCCTTGTATCGGATTGCGCATTACACGGACGTTTTTTTAGACAAAGGTGACATCCTGGATTACCAGGGACCAAAGGCGGTGCGCATGATTTTCCAACGAAAGATCGGTGGTCAACGGATTCAGCAGGAAATCAAAAAGGCAATCCGCAAGCGTGTTTCTCCGGAGAACTGGAAAGTGATAAGGGATTCTGCCACCACCTTTTGCAGGCCCTATACTATTGGAGAAGTAAATAAGGGTGACCTATTTTCCGTCGTTTGGTTTGCCGATGGTTGGCTCGTTAGCCAATTCAATGGCAAGGAGATAAGTCGTTTGCGAGATCCAAAATTTGCCCGTGCCCTCTGGTCAATTTGGGTGGGCGAGCAAAGTCTCGTCAACGCCGACGATCTCCTGAATGGATGGACAATTGACGATTAAACAGGCCGGTCCTTTAACAATTGTTATAGTTGAATCCGCCCGCTCCTGGGTTTTTAACCAGGGCTATGAGTTCCTTTAGAGCGGACTTCGCTTTCCCGCTACAAAAAAATTTCGATAGTCACTGTTTGCTCGATCACATTAAGAAAAGACAATTTCCTAACCCGCCTGCCCTTTGCCTCGTTGCCCTTATCAAGGGCGAGCACTTCTTCCCTGAATGGAACCAAGGACAACATAACCTTGCAGTGAAATAAAGCGACCTGGAGATTCTCGAGCGGCCAACTTACACGAAGTTGCCAGATGAAGGGTAGCATTCAAAATTTACTCAACGGATTCCCTCGTTCGGCCAGTGGGAAACTTACAAGGGCTCCGTTCTGACGGTGGGACTCGAATACACTACAAATCATCTCGACGGCCATCGATCCCTGCCGTGCGTCACAGAGAGGTGCGCGATCGTGATCAACAGCATCGATCAGATCACGAACAGGAAGGACATGGTTGTGCACGCTGGCTATCTTTTCATGCTGTGTTTCCTTCTTACCGAGACCGGCGGTAGTGATAGGTATGCGCGCATTATTCCGGGACACTGGATCGGCAGCATTGCCGGGACTGAGCCATGCAAATGGATCACCATCGATTTTAATGGTAATAGTCCCCTTCGTTCCTATCAGGTGGGCTGCATACCCTGTGGAGTTGGAACCGTCGTTGGCGAAAGTTTTGTAGGAGCAGGTAAGTCCGCTGGAAAGATGCCACCTTGCATGGATCTCGTTGCCGGCTATTAGTCCCAGCCCTTCAGCTCCTTCTACGACATCGTTTCGAGTAACAGGTTTTCCGTTTTGCAGTACAATTGCGGAACAAGACTTTGGTTCACCACCAAAAAACTGAAAGAGGTTACACACATGGCCGCCCAACACCCAAAGATCTTCACCGCCTCCACGACGATCTCCCTTTCCGTAGCCTTGAATCTCCAAAAGACGGCCAATCTCTTTTTCCTCAATCAACTTGGCGACGATCGGCAGAACCGGGTGATACCGGTTACGGTGCGCCACAGCAATTTTGGCACCCTGTTTATTAGCCACCTCGATCAAGCGATCCGCCTCGGCGGGAGTGCGGCAGAACGGTTTCTCTATATACAGCCCTTTAACGCCTGCCTGAATCGCGGCAAGTGCCATTTCCAGATGCTGATCCGGATGGCGTGGCGCCACAGATACAAATTCTGGACGCAGTTCCTTCAGCATTTTTCGATAGTCACTGAATCCATGTTCGATCTTCAGTCGAGTGAGCGCCTTCTTGAGTCCCTGCTCATCAGGATCGGCAACGCCGACAATTTCCACGCCCGGAATCTGCTGCCAGACAACATCCAATCCGTGGCCATAGTTACCGCGACCCGTGTGCCCGATTACTGCTACTCGACGTGGGCGATGGTGTGCCGGGAAAAGTTGAGTGGCAATGAATGCAGTGGATGCGGTAACGAGAAACGTGCGGCGGTTCATGCTTTATGATAATCCGAAGACTGGCAACTGCGTCAACAGCAGACAATGCCGTGGTACAATCTGGAGCTGAGTCAAAAAGGGGCTTCCAAATTGAAGAACCATATGAGGAAGGTGTCATTGTCTGGGGACTTTGTGCTATATGGGAATATTGTGAAGAACTGGATTTCCACGCTTGAATTGATAAGGGGGAATCTTTCAACTCAATCCCAACCTTTGTTTGTGAAGGTTATTTGCTGACGCGATGTCCAGCAACCCGACTATTCAGCCTTAAAGGTCCTCAGGATTAAAAAGTAACCTATGAAATTTGGAATATTTGGAGGAAGTATGATCGCGCGCTTTCATGCTCAAGCCATACAGGCCATGGAAAGTTCAAACGTTGAGGCAATTTATGCGCGCAGGCAATCCGTGGCGGAGGAGTTGGCCAGTGAATTTGGCTGCAAGGCTTACTCGGACGCGGATGCCTTTTTTAACGAAAGCGGCATCGAAATTGTCACCATAGCAACACCTTCCGGAGCACACCTCGAGCCTGCCCTCCAAGCGGCCGCTGCCGGCAAGCACATCATTTGTGAAAAACCTCTCGAAATTTCCACGGAGCGCGTAGATAGAATGATCGAAGCGACTGACAAGGCAGGGGTAACTTTGTCCGGCATTTTTAACCGGAGATTCAACCCGGCAGTGAAGGCCTTCAAGGCGGCTATTGAGCAGAACCGTTTTGGCAACATAGCCTTGGCCGGTGCATCGATTCGTTGGTACCGGGATCCTGAATACTACGCTTCCAGCAATTGGAGAGGCACCTGGCGATGGGATGGTGGAGGCGCCCTGAGGAACCAAGGCATTCATGCCATCGACCAACTGCTCTACCTGGCTGGACCCGTAAAAAAAGTAGCAGCGTCCACGACCCGGTCCACACACAAGGGCATCGAAGTGGAAGATACGGCTGTAGCACTACTGGAATTTGAGAACGGTGCGCGGGGAATTATAGAAGGCTCCACCGCCTGCTGGTCGGAGTCGGGAAATCCAGCTGAAATCTATGTCAACGGCGACCAGGGATCGGTCATTCTAGCAGACGGTGGATTTCGCCAGTGGGAATTTCGTGAGTCTTCACCTGAAGACAGCCACATTCTGGAGAACCTCATGCGTAATCCAAAAACAAGCGGAATGGGATCGAATGATCCTAAAGCGATTAGCGCCGAAGGACACACGCGCAACTTCGAAGACGTTGTTTCCGCAATTCAAAAGGGTAAAAGCCCTTCGGTAGATGGACGCGAGGCAAGAAAAGCGATAGAACTTATTAGCGCAATTTACAAAAGCGCACAATCAAACGGACAACCCATTACACTCTAAATTATGAGCCAAGCAGCAGACGGCATGAATTACGATCCACAAGGGCAGGCAAAAGCCGTGGTGGATAAAGGTGAGTTTCCATTCGCAGTAGCCTATCTGGATCATGGCCACATTAATGGCATGACTGGGGCACTTCAAAACGCGGGGGGTGACTTGCGCACCATATACGATACCGATCCTCAAAGGGCCGCACATTTTAAATCTCAATTTCCGGATGTTGAAATAGTGGATGACTTTAACCGGATTCTGGACGATCCAGCCATCAAAATGGTTGCGGCGGCGGCTATTCCAAATGAGCGCTGCGGAATCGGTCTCCAAGTATTGGATGCCGGCAAAGACTATTTTTCTGATAAGGCTCCCTTCACATCTCTCGATCAATTGGCTCAAGCCCGACAAAGGGTCCAAAAGACTGGTCAAAAATATATGGTCTACTTCAGCGAGCGGCTCCATAACGCCCCAACCTATTGCGCCGGTGAACTGGTTCGGCAGGGTGCCATTGGTAAATTGATTCAGATCCTGGTTACCGCTCCGCATCGGCTAAGTAAGGACAAGCGGCCAGATTGGTTTTTTGATAAGAGCCGTTATGGAGGAATCCTTACCGATATTGGCTGCCACCAGTTTGAGCAATTTCTATATTACGGCAAAACGACCAAAGCGGAGGTTAATTTTGCCCGAGTGGAAAACTTCAACAATCCAGACCAACCCGGCTTGGAAGATTTCGGGGAAACTTCCTTAACATTAGATACAGGCGTTTCATGCTACTGCCGTATCGATTGGTTTACTCCAGATGCAGCTAGAGCCTGGGGAGATGGCCGCCTATTCGCTTTGGGAACCGAAGGGTATATTGAAGTGCGAAAATACCTGGATGTAGGACACCCCGGCAACCAACCCAGCGTCTTCCTGGTTAATCATGAAGAGGAACGGGTAATCACTTTCGAGGGGCCTCAGAATTTTCCATTTTTCGGCGAACTGATTCTCGACTGCTTAAACCGCACTGAAAATGCCATGTCACAGGAACATGCATTCAGCTCGGCAGAACTTTCGTTGCTGGCTCAACAGATGGCGGACGGAAAACTTATACCTTAACACTTCCACTCTTGAGGAGTGTTTCGTTCGACTTCTTCGATAGTAGTCAATCCCAACAAGGCTTTCTTTAGCGCATCGTACCGGAGGGTTCGGTAACCGCCTAGAGCGGCTGCACGCGTCAGTTCCTGAACATTGCCTCGATCTGAAATCAGTGCCCGGATTTCATCGGACACTATCACGATTTCATGGATTGCAATACGTCCCTTGTAAGCCTGAGGGGTTCCAGCTACTTGGGCCGTTGGCCGATAGAGAAGCAGATCTCCAATCTCGCTGGCATTTTCAAAGAAACTTCCCAGCACTTCTTGAGAAGGCCGGTAGGCCTCCTTATGATCTTCATCAAGGCGCGCGCAAAGTCGTTGCGATAGCACCGCATTAATGGAAGGAGCTACCATGTAGGGCTCGATTCCAATTTCCAAAAGGCGAGTAACCGCTTGAATCGCGTTATTGGTGTGCAGGGTGGCAAATACTAAGTGACCGGTAAGTGCTGCCTCTATGGCAATCTTGGCTGTTTCCAAGTCACGAATTTCACCAACCAGGATAATATCGGGATCCTGACGCAACAAGGAGCGAAGCAGCTCGGAAAAACCCAGTTCGATAGAGTGGTTAACCTGAGATTGTGTCAGTCCCTCCAATGATATCTCTATGGGATCCTCAATTGTGGAAATATTTACTTCCGGCGTATTCAGTTCCTGCAAGGTGGCATACAAGGTAGTAGTCTTACCACTTCCGGTGGGTCCCGTCACAAATACGATGCCGTTCGGATTCCGGATTATCCTCCGCCACGGTGCCAATACATTTTGAGAAACCAGCATGTCTTCTAGTGATATGGCGCCTTTTCGACCGGTTGATCCCAGAATACGGATAACAATCTTGGACCCATAACTTGCTGGAATAAAGGACACACGAAACTCCGCCTTCATCATACCCAGAGGCATTTCAAAACGACCATCCTGCGGGAATCGTTTTTCGGCAATGTCGAGTTTGCAAAGTATTTTAATACGTGAAGCCACGGCCGGATGCAGAGACTTATTGATGCTCAGAATCTCCCGCAAACGTCCATCAATGCGGAAGCGTACCCGGCACCGGGTTTCCATGGGTTCGACATGAATATCAGAAGCGCCTTCCTTGATACCAAAATGTAATATAGAGTCTATGATGTTGGCCAACATTTCTGATTGGGCCAACTGTTCCAACTCAAGCTCGTCCAGGTCGTCCAAAACGCCTTTGTTCTGCTCCTGAAATCGCTTGATGTACGAATTCACATCTTCCTCGGATGCATAATGGATCTCAATGGCGTCACGAATTTCGGAAGGAAATCCAAAGATGGGGCTTATATCGTGTCCACAGATAAACTTCAAACGACGAAGCAACTGTTCGTCCGTTGGAACGGATGTTGAAATAGTTAGAACATTGTTGAGAAAATACAGCGGCAATATTTGGGCCTTCCGGGCAATCTCTTCTGGAATCAACCTCAACGCTTCGTCGGTTATGATGGACTGAATAGGATCGAGATAAGCGACACCTAATTTATTTGCCCAGAGCTCACCGGCTTGGCGTTTTCCAACCAAACCCTTTATCACGGTGTCTTCGACGCCATTTAAGGAATCAGTCTCAAGGTACTCCTTAAGAATTATCCGATTCTCCTCAGGTATCGAAGGGTCTACGATATTGATCAGTTCTTCAAAAGTCTTCTTCTCCGTTGAACGAGACGCTTTCTTGTGCAATTTCTTGCGAAACAATTGTTCGATCTCGAGGCGATCGATCCGCTCCTTACCTATGACATTGTTTTCACGTTCGTAGTCGGCGCCAGTTTTAAGTTCATCAAAATCGTAGAGAACGATTCGCGATTCCTGTATTTTATTAGGAGGCATGTCTCAGATGAGTTGGAGTTTCACAAGAGGCACTGATCAGCCAGCAAAGACGCGCTCGAACACTTCGGTCAGAGTCATTTGCATTTCGCCGATCGGAGTATCTTTTCGGATGAAGTAAGTCGCACCAGCTTTAAGGCTCTGGTCGACGGCATTCCTCGTACTCAGCGAAGTTAGCATGATAATCACCGCACTCGGATCTGCCTTGAGAATACGTTCCATGGCATCCAGCCCGTTCATTTCGGGCATATTGATATCCATCATAACCACATCTGTGGGGTTGCTGCCATAGGAATTGCAGGCTTCCACCCCATTATTGGCTTCCCGGATATTGGGGATACCCATTAGTTCAAACACTTTGCGAAACATCAATCGGATGTGAGCTTCGTCTTCGACCAAAAGCACGGATTCTGGCAATTTCATAATACTCGAGTTTAGAATGGATTTTGGATGTCCCAGGCAGAAATTTAACAGTTCCTGCGGGGAGAATGGTGATAAGATAAATCACCGTTTTATATGGGGTAATTCGCCTGTCCCACCAATTCCTCTAAGCAGAACTTTTTATCAATCTTTTCACAGAAACACCCTCTTTCCAGGCCGGTTCTAGCAAGAATGCTAATTACAGGTCGCTCGTTCAACTCGTCCGAATATAGACTTCAACCGAGCCAAGACATGATTGGGAAGTGGCGGACGGTTCAGGGAGGCAGCATTCGAACGCAGGTGTTCCGGGTTACCGGTACCGCTCAAAACAATCGGTGATCCAGAAACATGTGCGCAAAAACGATACGCCGCATCGGTTAGGCTCTCAGCAACCTCCGGGCGAAGCAGAAAACCTATTGGATCTTCTGCGGATTCGATTTCGGCGGGATCTACTTCACCTATCTCGATCAGATTGGCTATTAAAGCCTTTAAACCGCCCTGATTAACCAACGCTTTTCGAACAGCGAACATGATCTGAATTCCCAAATTTTTATCAAGCGCCGCAGGAAAAATGGTTCTTAAAGCCGATTGATTCACAATATTGAGGCCGACCATTATCACATCCCATACACTGTCCCGAACGGCAAGTTTAAGCATCTCATGAGTTGGGTCGTTGCCAAATACTTCTGTGATTCCCAAAAAACGAATTTTCCCCTGGTCCTGGAATTTCATCAACCATTCCGCATAAGTGTCGTGCGCCAGCGCATAGTGGGAAGCGGCAACACAATGCAAGTTGTAGATATCGATAGAGTCAGTTTTTAGATGCTTCAGGCTTTGATGCAGGTTCTTCTCAAAATAGCGTTTATCCTTCCATCGGCCTAATCTGGACGGATTGGGAAGACTAACCTTGGTCGATAAAATATACTGATCACGATTAACACCATTCAGGGCCTTACCTACAATTCCTTCCGTGCCATAAGTCGGTGCCGTATCAATAAAATTGATCCCTTCATCAAGGGCGGTACGCACCACCCGAATCGAATCTGATTCCGAATTCCCATAAGCCTGGCCTAGGCGACTGTTCCCACCGCAACCAAGTCCCATCACACTGGTTTCGAGTTGGGTCCTTCCGAGAATTCGTCGATTCATCTTAACCCAAGTGTTTCAAAAAATATAGATGTGATTCAGAGTACTTGTCTCGGCACATGTCCAGCAAAGCCTCAGCGAAGCAGGAAGCCCTTATGCGACGACGGAAGACGCAGTTTGCAAAACACATCACCTTAATGCCTTGGAAGCATGTGTAACAGCTTCTTCGATACGCTGCATATCATCCTCCGAAAAACTAGCTGACATAGCGGTGCGAATCAGGTCCTTGCCGGGCGGAACACCGGGGGGAATAATCAAATTTGCATACACACCTTTTTCCTTGAGCCGCTCGGCAAAAAAATAGGCGCGCTCTTTGTTGCCCGCAACGATGGGTACCGCCGGTGTCTGACTATCCCAATAATCGAGGCCCAGATCACTCAGCAATGCGTGGTATCGGCGCGTGTTCTTCCACAGACGCTCCAAATGCCCGGGTTCCTGCCGATGAATCTCCAGAGCCTTTCCGGCAATGGCTACCTGGGTTGGATTAATGGCAGCCGAAAAAATAGTCTGCTTGGAGTAGGTCCTTAAAAAATCGATTACTTCCTGATCGCCAGCGACAAACCCACCCGTACTGGCGAGAGACTTCGAGAAGCTGCCGCAAATGATATCCACAGAATCCTGCACACCAAAATGCTCTGCAGTTCCCCGGCCATGACTTCCCATCACTCCAAATCCGTGAGCATCGTCCAAAACAATGAAACAGTCATGCCGCTGACCAATCTCCACAAATTTATCCAAGGGACACACATGCCCTTCCATTGAGTAGACTCCTTCTGTCACGATCATTTTCTTACGATCGGCTTTCACGAAAGAAAGCTCTTCCTCCAGACTCGCCGGACTGTTGTGGCCAAACTTTTCAATACTGGCCATGGAAAGTCTCACACCTTCCCACAGACTGGAGTGCACGTTGCGATCTATCAGAACCACATCGCCCTTCCCTACAAAACAAGAAACGGAGGCTACACAGGATAAATATCCAGCCGAATGCACGTGACAGGCTTCCTTACCAAGAAAGTCAGCGAGTTGCTCTTCAATTTCACGATGGTAGTATCGGCTTCCATTGGCGAATCGGGATCCCGTAGGACTCGTTCCCCAAACATCTAAAACTTGCCGGGCAGCTTCCTTCACTCGTGGGTCATATCCCAATCCAAGGTAATCGTTACTGGAAAGCATGAGGTACTTCTTACCATCCAGCCATACTTTGTTTCCGTCCTGTTTCTCAAACGCATTATACCACAAGTCGTGTTTCACGCGGAGCTTGGTCAACTCATCCGCAAAAATACGCTTTTTGATAGCGCTAACAAAACCGGTTTTCATGTTGCTAAAGGGCTGCATAAAGCATCCTCACAATGGTAAATTCACCCGCACGATCAAGGTAAGTTTTAAAAACTAATGACCCAAATTCTGACTTACTCCAAACACCGCGGCAACGATGCCGAAAGCAATCATAGCTACAAAAAGAAATGCGAACAGCAGCGCTCCGAGTGATATGACGGCGGTTAACGTAGTGAAAATTTGCCCAAGTCTTTTTTGAAAAATCCGTGTGACTTCATAAAAACTGGGCACCAGGTTCCCGGTGTTTTCCCCTACAGCAATCAGGTCGATCATGATCTCGGGCAAATGACCCATATTTTCAAGAGCCTTTGAAACGGCAGTTCCCTCCAGCACTCTCTGTCGTGCACTTTTGAATGCCCGGGCGATGCAACCATTGGTTATGGTTCGCTCAGTCAGTTTAAAGGCCTCGACCGTCGTAACACCATTTTCAAG
>JAPUIL010000829.1 GCA_027297085.1 Verrucomicrobiota bacterium
TGAAACAATGGGTAGGTCAGAAGGGCCAGAATTAACCAAACAACATAGACAAAGGGACGCGAAGCCAGCGTGGCATTTAGCACGCGACTATAAACTCTCTTCACCTCATCGAATCGCCGATTAACAAACCGCTTTAACCATCGGTCCTTATCACTTGATTTCAAAAGTGCGGCGGACATTACCGGCGATAAGGTGAGCGCAACCACACCGGATATCAGGACCGCACCGGTCAGAGTGAAGGCAAACTCCCGGAATAATGATCCGGTTAAACCACCTTGAAAACCAATCGGAGCATACACCGCCGCCAATGTAATCGTCATGGCAATGATGGGCCTCACCAGTTCCTTTACTCCAAGGATGGCCGCTTCAAGGGGAGATTTTCCCTTATGTAAATTGCGATCCACATTTTCCACCACTACGATGGCGTCGTCCACAACCAGCCCGACCGAGAGCACAATGGCCAGCAAGGTAAGCAGATTGATGGAGAAGCCGAAAACCTGCATTAAAAAAACGGCCCCAATAAGGGATACCGGTATCGCCACCACGGGTACAAGGACTGAACGCAAGGATCCAAGGAAGAGAAAGATCACCAGGACCACAATGATGAGGGTTTCCGTCAGTGTTGTGATTACCTCTTTAAGGGCATTGCGAATGTAATCGGTGGAATCGTAGTTTACCGAGGCTTCCATCCCAGCTGGAAGGTCTTTCTGAAGAGCCTCCATCTCCTTCACTACTGCTCCCAGCACATCGAGTGCGTTGGCGTTGGGTAATACATATATTGCCATGAAGGTTGCGGAATTACCCGAGTGACGCACTTCCATATCGTAGTGTTCCGAACCCAAAACCACGTCCGCGATGTCCTCCAATCGCAGAATTGCGTTGCCATCCTGCTTGATAACCAAACGTCGAAATTCCTCTATCGAGCGCATATCCGTGTTGGCCGTTAGATTTACAGAAATCAATGAACCTTTGGTATTGCCGGGAGCAGCCAGTACATTGTTCGCCGCAATGGCTTGCTGGACCTGCGTGGGACTGATGTTGAATGCAGCCATTCGATCGGGCTTTAACCAGATTCTTGCAGCGAATGTACCCGCTCCCATGACCTCGGCCCGTTGCACGCCCTCAATGGCCGACAATCGCGGTTGAACGATACGTACCAAATAATCGGTTACCTCATTATCTTCCAGAATGTCCGATTTAAAACTTAAATACGCCGCTGCTATCTCGCGACTGCCAGCCCCCAGATTAATCGCAGGCACTTCCGCCGATGGTGGAAGATCATTGCGTATGCGATCTATCTTGGCACTGATCTCCGCCAACGCCTTGTTTCCATCATAGTTAAGTTTCAGGCGTACGTTAATATTGGACACACCCTGAGAACTGGTGGACTCGATGTATTCGATGCCATCCGCCTCAGCGATAGCCTGTTCCAGCGGTGTCGTGATAAATCCTCTCACCAATTCGGCATCGGCTCCAACATAAACGGTAGTGATGCTGATGGTGGTATCTTCATTCTTGGGGAACTGCCGGATGTTAAGAGATTTAACTGCCTGCAACCCAGCGATAATAATTACCAGGTTAACAACTGTGGCCAGTACCGGGCGTCGAATAAAAGTTTCAGTGAATGACTTCATAACTCAGCAGGATACTAATCCACTTAATGACCTATGAATCTTCCGGTTTCGGATCGATCTGGGGATTGGTCGACACGTTGTTGTTGACCATCACCGGCATTCCATTACGCAGCTTGAAGGCTCCGGTTGCTACGATAGTACTTCCGACTTCAGGTCCTGCGGTTATTGAAACAAAGTCGCCACGTGCTTCGCCGATCCGAATGAATTGTTGCTCCACAATTTTATGCCCATCCTTTTCGATAACGACGAAAACGGAATTCCCGAAGGAAGCATACACAATTGATGTAGCGGGTATTACCTTCTGAGATTTGCTTTCAGGTAGTACAACTGACACCTGAGAAAACATTCCGGGTAGCAGTTTGCCGTCAGGATTGTCCAGAGTGCCGCGTAAGCTGATGGTACGGGTGGTTACATTAATTTCAGGCGTAATAGCCGTCAAGCGACCTCCAAATGTCATGTCCGGATAAGCATCGACCGTTACTTCCACCGGCATCTTCAAAACAACCTTCGACACCCAGTTCTGAGGAAAGGAAAAATCGACGTAGATTGGATCCATCGACTGCAGCGACACTACACGATCCCCGCTGTTGATATATTGTCCAAGATCGACCATACGGATCCCTAAACGTCCGGCAAAAGGTGCGACGATGCGCTTTTTATCAATGAGCGTAGATAAATTGGCGACCTGGGCGGAGGCAGCCAGGAAAGTGGCCTGAGCAGAATCCAGCTCCGCTTGCGCCACGGTATTGCTTTGGCGCAGCTTGCGGGCACGATTCAGGTTAATTTCAGCCAGCTGAGCATCGGCTTTAGCGGCAGCTAATTGCGCCTCTTCCGTGGAGGTATCAAGTACCAGCATGAGCTGGCCATTTTCTACTGCTTCTCCTGATTCAAAATGGATTTCAGTTACCTTTCCGGCAACTTCTGTGCTGACAGTCACCCCTTGAACCGCAGTCAGCGAACCCACGGCGTCGAGTGTCTGTTTCCAGGTATCCTGGGTAACTGTTGCACTGGTCACGTACTCAGGAGGCATCTGAAAATTTCCTCCTGAGTCGTTGAGCTTTTTGAACTGCATCGCTTTAATGCCAATCACAGCACCTACAATAGTCCCAAGAGCAATGAGGGTAATAAGTATCTTCTTCAACATAGTTTGTGACTATTCATTCCTAGCTGCAACGAAGCCGACTCTAAGTGGGATCAATCAATATCCAGAGTAGCTTTTATAAATTGGGGAGCGATGATGACACTAATTGTTTCTCTGGCAATCACGTCCTTCAAAAAAAAAATCGCCTGATCAAAATCAAAACCCTGTGGTAGCGACCACAGGGTATGAAAGGCTCAAACATCGTACCCTATGGTCGCTCTCAACCAATCATTCTCATTTCTTCGCAAAGACCCATCGGACATCTTTGGTGTTCTGTTCGCGACCCATTTCGACGGGCTCAAGGCTGGCAAGGTCACTCCTACACTTCGCATCGCGAATCTAAAGGTAGGAGCCAGCTTGCTGGCGATCTCGGGGAGCTCAAGCATCACTCCACCGGTTCGCTCCCAACCATGTATTACAGTATTTCACCGGAAATATCGGATGATAGTGTATTTCATAGGCACAATGATTACCTTTCTTTTCAAGCCACACACAAGTTCATCGAAAACCTGCGGTTTTCAAACTCTCCCTTCAGTCAACGACCCCGTGGTAGACCACGGCGAATTACAAGTTAAAGGATGTTTTGCTGACGATAGTCACCGAGGAAAAGGGCAATGCTAAAGAGGTTGATGAAACATCCGGACTCACAGAGTTCCAGAAGGAAGTGTGCGAACTGGCCAGACAGGTCCAATTCTTCCCAACCCTGAAAGACGAAGAACCGGTGGAGCAAAAGATAAATATCCGCTTCTCCCAGCCGATTCTATAGACGTATAAAACGCTTGCTAATTGGCCTAGACAGCCCTGTTTTTTAGCTGGCCATCGAGTGAAGCCGTGTCAACTTGTGCGCCTTCACAATTTTTATGATGGAATCCAGCACCATTCGAAACATCGCTATCATAGCCCACGTAGACCACGGAAAGACCACCCTGGTGGATCAACTGCTGCGCCAATGTGGAGTTTTCCGCGAAAACCAGATCGTGGAGGAACGCGTCATGGATTCAATGGATCTGGAACGTGAAAAAGGCATTACGATCAAAGCCAAAAACATCTCAGTCCTCTGGAATGGAACCACTATCAATATAGTGGATACCCCGGGTCACGCGGATTTTGGCGCGGAAGTTGAGCGCGTTATGAAAATGGTAGACGGAGTTTTGCTGCTAGTTGACGCCGCTGAAGGGCCCCAAGCGCAAACCCGCTGGGTGTTGCGCAAAGCCCTATCTCATGGTCTAAAACCTGTGGTAGTAGTCAATAAGGTGGATCGGGAACACGCACAACCTGAAGCCATTCATGATAAGGTGCTCGAACTGTTTCTCGATCTTGAAGCCACGGAGGAGCAATTCAATGCGCCATTCCTCTATGGCAGCGCCAAAGAAGGCTGGGCGGATCGCGATCTGGACGGTCCCCGTGAAAACCTGAATGCCCTCTTTGAAACCATTGTGGAACACATCCCTGCTCCTGAGGTTGAAGACGCCCCGTTCCGTATGCTGGTGAGCAACATCGACTGGAACGATTTTGTCGGTCGCGTGGCTATCGGCCGGGTACTGAGTGGATATATACGTCAGGGTGAGTTGGTGTATGCCTTGACAAAAAACGGCACAAAACAACGCGTGAAAATCACCAAGCTGTTTACTTACAACGGTCTGAAGCCATCCGACTCTGATCATGGTATTGCTGGAGACATTGTTGGCTTGGCCGGTTTTGATGAAATCAACATCGGAGACACTCTGGCTGTAGAACCCGAGGCCGGAATACTGCCCTTTGTGGAAATCGATCCTCCCACCATTCAGATGGAATTTTCCGTTAACGATGGACCCTTGGCTGGGCGCGATGGTAAAAAGGTCACCTCCCGGCAGATCCGCGAGCGCCTGTTCCGTGAAACACAATCCAATATCTCGATTAGCGTGGAAGATACGGACAAGGCGACCACCTTTAAAGTAAACGCGCGCGGCGCCATGCAGATCGCAGTGCTGGTGGAGATAATGCGCCGGGAAGGATTCGAGGTTCTTGTGTCCCGGCCCAACGTACTCTATAAAGACATCGACGGGCAACGCTGCGAGCCTTTTGAAAAAGTTTGGGTGGATGTGCCCTCCGATCAACTAGGCGGTGTAATGGAAGCCTTGAGCAATCGCAGGGCCTCCATCACCAACTTGGAGCACCACCATGCGGGCGTAACCGTGGAAGCGGAAATTTCCACCCGCGGACTGATCGGTTTCGAAAGCGAACTGGTCAACCTCACCAGCGGACTCGGTGTCATGAGTCACCTATTTCTTGATTACCGCCCTTATTGTGGTGATATCACTACGCGCCTGTCCGGCACGCTTGTATCCATGGACCAGGGCAAGGCCGCCGCTTATGCACTCGATGCGCTGCAAACCCGTGGCAAACTGTTTATTAAACCGGGAGAGAGAGTCTACGCCGGACAGATCGTGGGCGAAAATCCCCGCAATCAAACCATGCCTGTCAATCCCACCAAAGAAAAACAACTGGACAACATGCGGGTCAGTGGCAGCGAAAAATCCATCCAGCTCTCACCCCCAGTCAAGTTCACCCTTGAGCGAGCTATTGAATACATCGAACCCGACGAATTGGTGGAGGTCACTCCCAATCATCTGAGGCTCCGCAAACGGATTCTCAATGCCAGCGAACGCCGCAAAGACGAAAAGCGCCGCGCACCAGCGAAATTTTAAGGCCTCAGCAGTAGCGAGAAGTGAGAAGAAAGTCGGTGCCTCTCATTAGATTTGTAGGAGCGGCTTTACGCCGCGATCACGAGGAAAACCGGCAAAGCCACCACAGTTCCGATGGCATGACTGAACACTGACACCTGAAACCATTTCTCAACCCTATGTAAGAGGAATAATTAGGAAAGGAACTACCTAAAAAACCGCACATTCCAATCCGGCCCGCTTTCAATACTGTGAGTGCCGGCAAAGTCTCCCTGATTGATGGCCAGGGCAGCATTCAGGAGATCGTTGATGTAGATAACAGGTTTTCCCAGTTCTACCTGACCGAAGGTATTTACGAAAGGTACCTGTTCTTTGAATACAATACTTTTGTCATGGGTAATTTCAACCCAAATGAATTCCAGCACACCTGGTTTTAATTTGAATAAGAGATCCCGGCTCACATTCGTCCACACGTTGCCGTAGTGAACATCGAGGATCGGAATGTTGCCCGCAACCACCTTGCCTTTCAGTCGAGCGTGTTGGTAATCCATACGCCGAACCTTATCGGCTAAGCGTTTGCCGACTTGTTCAAAGGAAATCACTCCAGCCGCCAAACGAGCACCGGTGTAAGCATAGACATCCCGGCCATGAAAGGTGTAGGAATTGTCCGAGTTCTTCAGGCGATTGACTGCTTCATCAATTTCACGCACGGCCTCAATCCCCATGTCATCGGCGACGAGAGTAAGAGAACCGTTATCGGGTGTCACAAAATAGTGTCCGGTCTTCGTCTTAAGAACAACAGATCTTCTATCGGTACCCACACCCGGATCCACCACCGATACGAACACCGTTCCCGCCGGCCAATAGCTTGCGGTCTGATTCAGGCGATAGGCAGCTGCCCAGATGTCGAAAGTCGGAATCTGGTGCGTTATATCGAACATTTTCAAATCCGGTGACACGCCATAAGC
>JAPUIL010000083.1 GCA_027297085.1 Verrucomicrobiota bacterium
CAGCACAAAAGATTATCAGCCCCTGCTGAACAGCGATGACTACAAAGAAGGCATTGTGGGAAGTTCACAGGCCATGCAGGAGGTATTTAAACAAATTGGCCAGATCGCGGCCAGCGAAGTGACTGTTTTGATCACGGGTGAAAGCGGCACGGGCAAGGAGCTGATCGCCAAAGCTATTTACCAGCACAGCCTGCGTTCAGGTGGTCCGTATATCGCGGTAAATTGTGCAGCCATTCCAGAAAACCTGATCGAGAGTGAGTTGTTCGGTCATGAGAAAGGTTCGTTTACCGGAGCTGTCCAAATGCGGAAGGGCAAGTTTGAGCTCTGCGACGAAGGTACTATCTTTCTGGATGAAATCGGCGATATGGAACTGGCCACCCAGACCAAAGTGCTGCGAGTGCTCCAGGAAGGAGAGATTCAGCGGGTCGGTGGTAGCGAAACCATCAAAGTCAACGTGCGTCTGGTAGCAGCTACCAACAAGGACTTGGAAAAAATGGTTGAAGATAAAGATTTTCGGGAAGACCTATACTATCGAATGAATGTGGCCCGAATTCGTTTGCCCAATTTAAAGGAACGCAGTTCGGATATCCCTGAGCTCATAGATTTCATGCTGCAGCGTTTGGTCAAACAGGGTAAAAGCAAGGTCAATCGCACCAGCTCCGACGTTCAATCTCTCCTGGAACAGTATCCCTGGCCGGGAAATGTGCGAGAGCTGGAGAACGTCATAATCCGTGCGTCAGTCATCGCTCAGAGCGACACAATATTACTCAAAGATCTGCCCGTTGAAATTAACGAGTGGGCCAAGGGAAATGGCATAGAACTCAATCGAGCAGGTAGCGGTAGTTCATCGGAATCCTCCACTAAGGATGGAAAACAAGCGAATGGATCTATAAAGTCTGGCGGGTATATAATCCCTGGAGGTCATGCAGCCTCGTTGGAGAGTTGTTACGAGCAACTGTATGCCCAATTAAGAAAAGAGGGGCACGAGGATGTATTGACGCTGATTGAAAGGGCCATGATTGAGCGTGCGCTGGCTGAGACAAATGGCAATCAGGTGAAAACCTCAGCGATTTTGGGGATTACACGCGCTACTCTGAGAAAGCGGATCGACCAATATAAGGAGGATGAGTAGTTCAGGTGTCAGGAATACTTGTCGCTTGTCACAACCGCCAGATAAAGACGGCTCGTTCGGCGAATAAGCCCTACCCATGATAAACAAGACACTGATTACATCTTAACTAATTGCGTCCATTTTTGATTAAAATGCTCTAAGACGCTGAGGTACTTAGTATTTAAAAAAAGGTACTAAGGGGCACTAAGGGAGAGGAGTGAAAGGTTGAAACTGCAGAAATGCTCAGTTTCTGAGTAAATGAATCTAGGAGTAGCTTTATGCCGCGATCCTGAGTGGCGAAATAGTCGCGAACAAGTTTGCTTACAAATTAAATTGCAGGAGAATTTTAATCTTCGAAGCCGTTGGGGTGGGTGGAGTGCCATTTCCAGGCGGTGGCAACTATGTCGTCGAGCTCGGTGAACTTTACTTCCCATCCCAGAGTTTCCTTGGCCAGGGTTGAGTCAGCATAGAGTGCAGGAGGATCACCGGCTCGCCGTAGGTCGATTTCTATCGGGATTTTTTGACCGGATGCTTTTTCGACTGCTTGTATCACTTCTTTGACGGAGTAGGGTTTGCCTGTTCCGAGGTTGAGGAAGAGTTGTGTGCCGGGCTGGTCGAGTTTCTCGAAGGCAGCGATGTGTGCGCGTGCCAGATCGTCGACATGCACATAGTCGCGCAGACAGGTGCCGTCCGGGGTTTCGTAATCGGTACCGAAGATTTTTAGACTGTCTCGTTTACCCGTCGCCGCATCAATTGCGATTGGAATCAGGTGTAATTCCGGAGTGTGGTCTTCGCCTATGCTGCCATCTTCTGCGGCTCCGGCAGCGTTGAAGTAACGAAATGTAGCAAAACGGAAATCCTCGGCACACGCCAAGGATTTCAGGATCAACTCAACATCGAGCTTGGATTGTCCGTAGGGATTTATGGGGGCTTGAGGCAGGGTTTCCACGATGGGAAGTGATTGAGGTACCCCAAAGGTCGCGCAGGTGGATGAAAAAATAAATTTGTTCACACCTGCCTGTTTCATCGCATTGAGCAGGTGAATAGTAGCGGCAACATTATTCAGATAATACTTCAGCGGCTCTTTCACGCTTTCTCCTACACTGGCATAAGCGGCAAAGTGCATGACGATATCGATACTTTCGTTTTCCAATACCGGGCGAACAAATGCTTCGTCACCCAAGTCACCTTCGTAGAACAGCACACTCGGCTCGACCGCTTTCCGGTGACCGAATACTAAATTATCAAGAACGACTGGTTCGTGACCTGCTTCAACGATTTGCCTAACACAATGGCTTCCAATGTAGCCGGCACCTCCAACGACGAGAATTTTCATTACTTATATTGGTAGTTTTTGGATGGGAGCGGAAATCGGATCAGAAGACCCTAAACTGAGCAATATTAACCTTTTAATTTGCTGAATCTTAAACTTACATCGACTGTTTAGTTTAAGCATGTCCCACCATCGTATCGTCATAACAGGCATTGGCCTGACCGCGTCAAATGGAAACACCCTTGAGGAGTACCGGAGCAATTTGCTCAACAAAGTTTCCACCATTCAAAACATTGAAACGCGCTTTATGGGTACCGTGCACGCTGGTGTGTGTGACTTCGATCCCCTTAAATACCAAAAAAAGAAAGCGGTGCGAATTGGAACCCGGGCTGGGAGTATTGGGATCTACTGCGCCAATGAAGCTATCGAGAACTCTGGTATTGATTGGGAAAATCAGGATAAGAGCCGAGTAGGGGTTTACGTGGGCACTACCGAGCACGGCAATGTGGAAACGGAAAACGAGATCTACAATATTTCCCAATACGACTACGACATCCGATTCTGGTCGCACCATCACAATCCTCGGACGGTAGCAAATAACCCGGCTGGCGAAATCACTATCAATCTTAGCATCACCGGACCCCATTACGCGATTGGCGCAGCCTGCGCCGCTGGCAATGCGGGTGTTATCCAGGCCTGCCAGATGCTGCAGCTCGATGAGGTGGATTTTGCACTCGGTGGCGGGGTCAGTGAGAGTATCCATACCTTTGGAATATTTGCCGCCTTCAAAAGCCAGAACGCGTTGGCCCAACACGAGGATCCCACGAAAGCCAGCCGTCCTTTTGATATGGAGCGGAATGGTATTGTGGTCAGTGAAGGTGGATGCCTCTATACCTTGGAACGGCTGGAGGATGCCCAGGCGCGGGGCGCGGAGATACTCGCCGAGGTAGCCGGATGGGCTATGAACTCCGATGCAACTGATTACGTGCTGCCCAATCCGGAACGTCAGGCCCAGTGTATGAGGGCAGCCATGAAACGCGCTCGCATGGATCCTTCGGGCATTCAGATTTTAAATACTCACGCTACATCGACCAAACAAGGCGACATACAGGAATGTGATGCCATTAATGAGGTATTCGGCAAAAGTGATTCAACCTATATCAACAATACCAAGAGCTATATTGGGCATTCGATGGGGGCGGCTGGAGCCCTTGAATTAGCCGGAAATCTACCCTCATTCCTAGATAAAATGGTCCATCCAACAATTAATGTTGACGAGTTGGACCCCCAATGCAACGTGGGAAAGCTTGTGATTGGAGAACCCGTGGAGTTGGACTGCGTGGATGCCATTTTCAACAATTCTTTTGGCATGCTAGGAATCAATTCCTCCCTTGTGGTGACACGGTTCCAAGACTAAGTTGATTTACATACAATGACCAGAGACGACATTCAAAGTATCGTTTTAAATATTATCGCAGAAATTGCTCCAGACGAAGATTTGTCTGACGTCGCACCGAACGTGCGGCTGAGAGATCAGCTGGATCTGGATTCCATGGATTTTCTGGATATCGTAATGGAGTTGCGCAAGCAACACGGCATAGAGGTCCCTGAGTCTGATTATCAGGAACTAGCCTCTCTCGATAGCTGTGCCAATTACCTCGAGCCGAAGTTTGCAGCCCTCCAAGGCAGCAATTGAACCAAGCAAAGAGTAAACCGAAAAAAGACCACTACGATGTGGTCATTATCGGCGCTGGCATGTCCGGCATGGCCGCTGCGATCCGTCTGGCCCATTTCGGTAAGGATGTCTGCCTTCTGGAGCGTCATAACGCGGTAGGCGGGCTTAATAGTTTTTACAGCATCGGCGGGCGCAAGTACGATGTAGGTCTCCATGCTCTGACCAACTACGTTCCTCCCGGCGTTAAAGGCACGCCCCTGGTAAAGATTCTGCGCCAGCTACGCATCGCCCGTGATGAGTTGGACCTGAATCCGCAACGGTGTTCGCGAATAGCTTTTCCGGGCGTTGATCTGAAATTCTCGAACGACTTTACTCTCCTCGAATCGGAAATTCTCCGGGAATTTCCTGACCAGGCCGATGGCCTGCAAACGTTGCTGCGAAAGATCCGGGAATGGGATGACAACCAGCTGGATTATCCGGACGTGTCGGCCCGGGAAATAGTAGGTGAGTGCCTGAGCAATCCAGACCTGGTGGAAATGCTTTTCTGCCCTCTCATGTTTTACGGAAATGCCCGGGAACACGACATGGAGTTTGGGCAGTATGTTATCCTGTTTAAATCCTTGTTTTTCGAGGGATTCGCCAGACCCTTCGATGGCATTCGCGTCATGCTCCGGGTGGTGCGAAACAAGTTGAAAGAGTCCGGGGTTGAGCGCTGCATGAAACTGGGTGTGAAATTAATCCAGGCTGAGCAGGGTAGGGTGGCAGCTCTGGAGCTCGATAACGGCCGGGTCATCACCGCCGATAAGGTCATTTCATGTGCCGGTTGGCCGGAAACACTCAGTCTCTGTTCGGATGTTGAGACTAAAGAGAACCCTTCGAATGTAGGCCGGCTCAGTTTTGTCGAAACGATCAATATTCTGCAAAGGCAACCACGTGAATTCGGCCTGGAAGATACCATTGTGTTTTTCAATGATGCCGAGCGGTTTGAGTTTGCCCGTCCTGATGAACTAGTGGATGTCCGTAGTGGAGTCATTTGTATACCAAACAACTACGACTACTCGGAGGGCAGACAACTTGAGGAAGGCATAATTCGATTCACTGCTCAGGCCAATTTTGAAAAGTGGAACAGCTTGAACGAAGAAGATTATGTGGATCAGAAATCCTGGTGGTTCAAAGCGCTGGGAGAGTCCGCCTGCAAATTTCTGCCCATCGATAGCTTTGATGTGATTCAGCAACAGACGATGGTTACCGATATGTTTACCCCAAAGACCGTCAAAAAGTTCACCGGGCGATTAGCGGGTGCTGTCTACGGGTCCCCCATTAAGAACAAGCCGGGCAAGACACACCTGGAAAACCTGTATATTTGCGGCACAGACCAGGGATTTCTGGGGATTGTGGGCGCAATGTTGAGTGGAATCACCATTGCGAATCTCTACGGATTGCGCGGTGATTAGCTTTTCCCTTGGAACTGTTGATGACCAGCGACTTTGCCTTTACGATTAAGGGTTTTCCTGAATGATTCCATCTAAACATGGCTAAAGACTGGTTAGAAGGGGTTGAAGACGAATACGATGTGGTCGTAATTGGCAGCGGCCTGGGCGGTCTATCCGGAGCAAATTATCTGGCCAAAAACGACCACAAAGTGCTGCTGCTTGAACACCATTACCAATACGGCGGACTGGCCACATGGTTTAAGCGACCGGGCAGGCACATATTCGATATTTCACTGCATGGATTTCCGTTTGGCATGAAAAAGTCATGCCGCAAGTATTGGACGCAGGAAATTGCTGATATGATCGTGCAGCTCAAGAACGTGCGATTCATAAATCCGCAGTTCAATATTTGGACATCCTTTGACCGTGTAGATTTCACCGACAAACTGGTTAACTTGTTTGGCTTGGAGCAGGAGCGGGTGGAAGCTTTCTATGACCGCCTAAGGGGAATGAATTTCTTTGATAAAGACGATCGGACTACCGGCGAATTGTTCGAAGAATATTTTCCCGGAAGGAAGGATGTACATCGCCTTCTGATGGAACCCATCACCTATGCCAACGGATCAACTTTGAATGACCCGGCAATTACCTATGGCATTGTGTTCTCCAACTTCATGAGTAAAGGGGTCTACACCTTCAAGTGCGGCACTGACGTGCTCATTGGAAAGATGGTGGAAGAGATGCAAAAAAACGGCGTCGACCTTCGCAAGAATGTATTGGTTGAAAAAATACAAGTAGAAGGGGAGAGCGAACAGAAACGCGTTACAGGCCTGCTAGTACGTTCCCGTAAAAGCGATAATCCGCGACTAATAAAAGCGAAAGCCGTACTCTCCAACGCAAACGTCATTGGCACCATCAAAGGCCTGGTTGGCGAAGAGCATTTTTCACCTGAATTTCTGGAACAGGCAAATTCCGTGCGGATCGGTAGCAGCTCCTGTCAGGTATATATCGGCATTAAACCCGGAGAAACCATTCCGGATATTGGAGACCTCGTGTTCTGTTCCGAATCTCCGGAATTCAGCAGCGATGAACTAGTAAACCTTCATACTACAAGCAGAACATTTTCTGTCTACTATTCGGATACCCGGCCCGAATTGGGCAGGACCACCATTGTGACTTCTATTAATGCGACCTACAGCGACTGGGCTGATCTGAGTGAAGAGGACTACCAGAAACACAAAGAACGTTTGATTGAGGAATCCCTGGTTGCACTGGAAAAGTTCATTCCCGACGTGCGTGAAAAAATCAGCCACCTGGAAGCCGCAACTCCGAAAACCGTAGAATCCTATACCCGCCATCCACTGGGCACCAGTTTCGGAACCAAATTCGAAGGATTGCCCGTGTCCCTGGCATTGCCTGAGCAAATTGTGGGTTTATATCACGCCGGGTCAGTTGGTCTCATTATGTCAGGGTGGGTGGGGGCCATTAATTACGGTATCATCACCGCCAACAAGATGGACAAGTTTCTCTATACCCTGAAACAAGAAATTCTAAATCCTGTTGCTCTGTAAATGTCCGCGTCCGAAGAAGTTCTGAGATCCATACCTCACAGGCCGCCATTTTTGTTTGTCGATAAAGTTTTGGAAATGCGTGAAGATGGGGCGACCACTCAACTTACCGTCAAGGAGGATTTCGATTTTTTTCAGGGCCACTATCCCGGAAATCCGATCATGCCTGGAGTTATTATTTGCGAAGCGGTTTTTCAGAGTGCAGCTGTTTTTCTAGTAAAGAAATTCTCTAGTGAAAACGCGGAGAAAAAAGTTACTCCTGTACTGGGCCGGATCATGAATGCTCGATTTCGTGAGATGGTGAAACCGGGAGATGTGTTAACTATCGATGTAAGTATTCAGGAAAAAGCGGGCATGTTTTTTATGTGCAAGGGAGTCGTTAAAAATGGCGAAAAACGGTCATTGAATATTGAATACACCTTAGCTTTGAAAGAAGAGGAATAAGTACTGATACTTGAAACATGAGTTTTTTAAAGTTTGAAGACCGGGTCATTCTGGTGATGGGAGTAGCTAACAAAAAGAGCGTAGCCTACCACATCGCCAAAACGTTGGAGGAAGAAGGAGCGATAGTTCTGTACAGCGTTCGTTCGGAAACCAGGAAAGATAGCTTGGATAAACTACTGAAGGGTAAGCCCATTTACATCTGCGATGTTGAAAACAAGGACGAAATAGATGCTCTGGCCAAGCAGGTTTCCACTGATTACCCAACCTTGCATGGCATTGTTCACTCGATAGCCTTCGCTAATTACAGTGAGGGCATGAAGCCCTTTCATGAGACTAAGAGGGAGGATTTTCTGCAGGCTACTCAGATTTCTTGCTTCAGTATAGTTGAAGTAGTCAATGCGTTTAAGCCGCACCTGGCCAACGATGCCTCTGTATTGGCTATTGGCATATCCTCGCACCAGGTAACCGCCGAAAATTATGGCTATATGTCGCCCATCAAAGCGGCACTGGACGGAACCATGCGCTACCTGGCAAAGTCGTTCAGCACGGAATCAGATATCCGTTTCAACACCGTTAATCCCAGTCTTTTGAAAACAAGTGCTTCGGCAGGAATACCCGGATACTTGGAAAGTTACCTGTATTCAGAAAAGATTACCATTCGCGGAAAAGCGGTTCAAACCCAGGAGGTCGCCAATGTGGGGGTATTTCTTTTGAGCCCGCGATCCAGTGGCATCAATGGAGGTAGCTTGAAGGTCGATGCCGGCATGGACTGCAATTATTTTGACAAGGATGTTGTTAGGCTTGCCATGCGTCCGGAAACCAAGACCGAATAGGAAGCTATGCAGTTCAGTCACGTTGCTATCGAGAGCCTGGCTTACGACACTCCTCCGGATGTTTTGACCTCCGATGCTATTGAGGAGGAACTAAGTGAAACCTATGAACGGCTTCATTTGCCGAAAGGACGCCTTGAGCTGATGACGGGTATTCAGTCGCGGAAATTTTATCCCATTGAGACTTTGCCTTCCGTAATCAGTGCAAACGCAGGAAAAGTCGCTTTAGAAAAAAGCCGGTTTGCAAAGGATGAGATTGATCTGGTCGTACATGCGGCGGTGTGCCGTGACCGGATGGAACCATCGACTGCATCCTACGTCCATGGACTCCTGGGATTGAGCGAAGAGGCGCAGATCTGGGATCTTTCCAATGCTTGCCTGGGTTTCTTGAACGCCATCACCTTGGTCGGAAGTTTAATCGAGTCAGGCCAAATTGAACGGGCCCTCGTTTGTTCCGGTGAGAATGGAAAGTCGCTTATGGATTGGACCTTGGATGAACTTAAGAGACCCGAACAAACCCGGAAATCCATAAAACCCTACTTTGCCAACCTTACGATTGGAGGTGGCGGTGTGGCCGCTGTATTATGCCGATCTGATTTGGCCCCGGGCAGCCCCCAAGTATTAAGCGGTACTGTGAGGACTGATTCTGCCAGCAATTTGTTGTGCGAAGGCGGCGACTCCGGGCAGGGCGAATTGCACATGCTAACCGATTCTGAAGAGCTTCTAAAGGCTGGAATTCAGCTCGCTAAAACGACCTGGAAGGCTTTTCTCAGTGAAAGTGGATGGGCGCCTGATTCGATAGATCGGTTTATTTGCCATCAGGTTGGATCCGCTCATCGGCGCCAACTTTTCGAATCTCTTCAACTTGATATGGACAAGGATTATATTACTTACCCGAATTGGGGTAACGTGGGGTCTGTATCCTGTCCACTGACCTTGGTAAAGGCGATTGAAGACGGTTTTGTGCAACAAGGCGACAAAGTGTCTTTGCTGGGAATCGGAAGTGGACTTAGCTGCTTAATGATGGCTCTACAGTTTTAACCCCCACCGCTTCAATCTCCTTCGAAAAAGCAGGTATTATTTCATCAAAAACAGTGAGTTATGAATAGGATAATAGAATTTGGAGATCTCACAAAAAATGACGTTTCGAAAAAGCTCTTGTTGTCCGCTTCGCTGTTGCCCACGGGCTCGGTACGAAGGCTAAAACCTACAAGCGCGAAGAGCTGCGTTCCAGCCCGTAATCCACTTGGTCACGTAGGGAACTACGCTCCCGCATCGGCTTACGGACTGCGCCTTGCTCTTCATCACTTTTCGATTTTTTAAAACAGCCGAGTAAAGTGGAAATTCCTGAACATATTCGTGCCGAATATTCTTTTAGCTCTCAATGGAGCACCGTGGATGACCATCAGCTTCATTATGTGGATGAAGGTGCGGGAAGGGCGGTTATTATGCTGCATGGCAATCCAACCTGGTCGTTTTTATACCGCAACGTTATTAAATCTCTACGTGACCAATGCCGTTGCTTGGCGCTGGATCACATTGGCTGTGGTTTGTCGGACAAGCCGCAAGATTATGCGTATACATTGAAACAGCATATTTCCAATGCGGTCGCATGGATTGAGCAATTGAGATTAGAATCATTTGACCTGATCGTACACGATTGGGGAGGGGCCATTGGAATGGGAGTCGCGCAAGAGTTGCCCAACAAAGTCGGGAAAGTGGTTATCCTGAATACCGCAGCCTTTTTCGTGGATAGGATACCCAAGAGAATCTCCATTTGCAGAATACCGATGTTAGGCGATTTGATCGTGCGAGGATTCAATGGTTTCGCCGGACCGGCTACTTCTATGGCCGTGAGTAAACCACTTTCGAAAACGGTAAAGGAAGGATTTTTATTACCATACAATAGCTGGTCCAATCGCGTTGCAATCCTCCGCTTCGTGCAGGATATTCCGACCAGGGAAAGTCAGGAAACATTCCAGGTACTGAAAAGAATAGAGAAATTCCTACCCAATCTCGCCAGACATCCCGTATTAATTGGTTGGGGCCGCAAGGACTTTTGTTTTGATGACCGATTTTTGGAAAGATGGCAGGCGCTTTATCCGGAAGCAAACGTCTTAGCGTACCCAAAATCCGGGCACTATATTCTGGAGGATGAGAAGAATACGCTGATTCCGCAAATAAAAGACTTTCTGATCGAGTAATCCCAAGTGTTTCAAAAAATCGAGATGTGTTGAAGAGCAAGGCGCAGTCTGCAAGCAAGCGCGGGAGCGTAGAAAACTACGTGACCAAGCGGGTTGCGGGCTGGAACACAGTTCTTCGTGCATGTCGGTTTTAGCCTTCGTACCGAGCCCTTGGCGACAGCGAAGCGAAAATAACAAGTGCATTTTTGTAACGTAACTTTTTGTGAGGTTTCCAAAATCTATACTAATTCCCATAACAGACTGTCTTTTAACTATTTACTACCTGCACTTCCGAAGGCGTTTGAAACGTTTGGGTAATATCTTATCTCTTTGTTCCGTTCTAGGAGGTCAAACTTTTAATCCAGCATTAATACGCACGATTCAAGGAATGACCCCGTGGCTCTAACGACTATAAAGTTCGGACAATCCAGCGAGGTACTCTGAACTTTCACTCGTTAATAATTCCAATTGCCAGGTTTGATAGCGCCATTGCCAATTTCCAAGAGCGGTACCTGGCATATTCATACGGCCTGCACTGTCCAGGCTCATCAAGTCCTGCAGAGAAATGACAGCTAGTTTGGAAACCGATCGGTAAGAGGATCTGATAAAATCCCAGCCAACGGACTCACCTGATATGTCGAAATACTTGCGAACGTGATCCTGTATATCTTTGCCTGCTGTTTCATACCAACCGAGTGTGGTATCATTATCGTGGGTACCAGGATATATAACGGTGTTTTCTTTTAAGTTGTGAGGCAGATAATAATTGTCACTTTCACCACCAAAAGCGAATTGAAGAACCGCCATGCCGGGCAGTCCAGTATCCTCAAGCAGCTGAGTTACCTCAGGAGTAATGTGTCCAAGGTCTTCTGCAATAATTTTAGAATCGGGAAGGGCGGTGTGAATAGCTTTGAATACTTCCAGGCCAGGCCCTTTTACCCAACTGCCTTCAGCCGCTGTCTTGGCTCCCGCTTTAATAGTCCAGCAGGATTCAAAGCCTCGGAAATGGTCGATACGAACAACATCAACTAAAGAAAAAGAAGATTTGAATCGTTCAATCCACCAACTGTAACCGTCCTTTTTGAGTGCGGCCCAATTGTAAAGCGGGTTACCCCAAAATTGCCCATCCTTTGAAAAATAATCGGGCGGACAACCTGCAACAGCTTTTGGTTTGAAGCTGGTGCTATCCACCTGGAAATATTCGGGATGACACCAAACATCAACGCTATCCGGAGAAACAAATAGCGGTATGTCCCCAATAATTTGGATGCCTTTATCGTTGGCGTAGGTTTTCAAG
>JAPUIL010000830.1 GCA_027297085.1 Verrucomicrobiota bacterium
GTTGTTTTGGGGTGGGATGCTGTTGGCATTGACTGCTGGATTCATTGCAGCTTTTCCGGTAAATTATATTCTTGTAGGTCGAGGAATTCGGCATGTTCACTGATCACATGTTTTGACCCTTCTGCTCCCTTCCAGAATGAGCTGCATCATTTTATCATTTTAAAATCTAAAGTGGTATAATAGGCCGGAACTGGATACTGCCGGCTGTGGGAACGTTTATGTTGCTACCAGTATAAGCGAGCCCTCCCGTTTCCTTGTCGATTTTGAAGACGCTTATGTGGTCTGATTGTTTATCCGTCACGAGGAGGTAACTTCCCGTAGGATCTATAGCGATGGTTTGAGGGACATCTCCCCGGGTGGACTCGTTACCGAGTAGCGCCAACGTTCCAGAGTTGGAGTCAACCGCAAATTGGGCGATGCTGTTGTGTCCGCGGTTGGAAACATAGAGAAACCGGCCGTCGGGTGTGACGCAGATTCCTGCGTTTGCATTCCTTCCTGCAAAATCTTTTGGCAACGTTGAAACTGTCTGGAATTCTGTTAATGCTCCACGCGCAGAATCGTAGTGGAAGGCGGTCACTTCCGAGGTCAGTTCGAGGTTCGTATAGGCAAACTTTTCTGAAGGATGAAATACAAAGTGGCGTGGGGCGGCACCGGGAGTAACCGCAACGAATGGTGGGTCGTTCGGGGTGAGGGTTCCCTTCGTTGAGTCAAATTTGTAGATCAGCACTTGATCGAGACCGAGATCGGCTACGAACGCGTAGCGCCCCGCCGAGTCGAGGATAATTGAATGTGGATGGGGTGCGGTCTGCCGTGTGGGGTTCACGCTGGATCCGGTGTGCTGTTGAACGGAAGAAGCGGGCTTGAGCGATCCATCCTGGGCAAGGGGCAGAACAGCGCAGTTCCCAGAAAAGTAGTGGCAAATAAGTATATTGCGTCCCTTGGGGTCGAGTATGAGGTAGCTGGCGCCTTTGCCCTGGCTTGACTGGGAATTCAGTAGTTTAAGGGCTCCGGTTGCTGGATTGATCTTAAAAGCACAGACCGATCCGCTGCGGGGGCCTGTATATCCTGCTGGATGGCCGACGGAGTAGAGGTGAGTTCCGGCAGGATGGATGGTGATAATACCGGGCTGCTTCGCTTCACCAGCCAATTTGGCTTCGGTGAGCTGGCCTGTTTTCATGTCCAAAACACTGGTGAATATTCCTTCCTGATCACCCGTGGCGCCACCACCGAAATACACCTGGTATTTATCCACTGCAGCCTGGCCTTTTGTGCCACCATAAGCGGTTATCAAGATAATGAAAATAAGTACGAATGCCGTTGCCATAAAGTTTGTTTTTTTCATCTCCGTATCTACTCTTGTGTCAAACAGGTTATTGAGCAATTCCTGTACTTAATCCGGATCAAATAACGGAGTCAAGGAACCTGGGACATTTGTGCTTTTTGTCTTATTTCAAATTTTAGTCATATAGAAAAGAAATTGATCACGCGAAGGCGCTGAGACGCCAAGTGGAGCAGATGAGATCAGCCCTAGTTTCGAAGTATTTTTGCCATCTCCGTTAGATCACTTTTTAACTTATCGCTGAATGGTTCCAAGTCTTCGTCGGGTAACATTCCGCACCGGCGCATCAATAACATTTTGTCAAACATCCGCGATCTGGAATGACCGTCCAAACAGCTTTCCAAAATCCTTTTTTCCTTCAGCATCACCTCGAAGGTGTCCCAGAATTGTTCGGTGGGTGTGGATTTAGTGGCCGTGAGCAACTTCAGTAATTTGGCATTTTTTTTTGCCAGGTATTTTTCTCTGAGGTCAGGGGTGATTTTCCTGAACCGTTTCCAATCTGATTCTTTAGGGTTTCCAGAAATCATAGTACGAGGCTTGTAGTTATTTGATTCAATTCAGGCAGTTAATAAACGCTTAAAATCAAAAACAGCAAGATGCCTGTTCTACCTTAAACGCCTAAAAAGAGCCTCAGGCGACATTATCCACCGCAGTTTCCTAAGCAGTAGATCTGGGTTCGAACAAGAGCATCGCCAATGAAGGTTCGGTTTACGGAGAGATTCAAATTGCTGTTGACGACTCTTCTCACCAGACCATTCATCTTCAGTCCAATGAGTCCCCGTAGTTCAATGGATAGAACCGCGGTTTCCTAACACGAATTGGGGAATTTGCTCTGAGTAATCGGGAATGCGCAGGAGCCTGCAGACCAGTAGGTCACGAAAATTTTTAGAGTTTTCATATCCTCCTGAGTCGCCAGAAAAGAGCTAGTTTCACACAGCCGGGTTACATTTGATATAATAATGGCCTTGATGTTCACGCGTATAGATTCTCATTTACCTTTTCTAGGAATTTCCTGGACGAGACACATACCATATTTCGAAAATATCACCTTGCCATTAAACTTCTTCTGTAGGGTTTAAGCCATATTTCTGGTTGCCAAACCAGCACAGATTGCGATCTCCTACTCTAGTCTTATGCCTGCACCCTATCCTCATCTGAAACATGCTCCCATTGTTGAGGCGGTATTGGATATTAGGGTAAGTTTTCGTAAAGGACTCGAAATTGAGACTTTAAAGGGTGGCTTCGAGATCTTAAAAGAGGATTATCCGGAAATTAAGGAGGAGAGAATGATCGAGGTTAGGCATCATTTCAGTGCAAAAGACCCAGACAATCTGTCCGATCCGTTAAGGAAACAGACATTCCGCGGATTTAGATTCATTTCTAATGAAAAAAATCAGCTAGTTCAGTTTAGGAGAGATGGATTTACCTATAATCGACTTAGTCCATATCCCTCATGGGAAGATGTAAGGAATGAATCAAAAAGGCTTTGGGACGTTTACTGCCAAGTCGCCAAAGGATTTGATGTATCGCGTTTAGCACTACGTTATATCAACAAGATCGAATTTAACCCACTTGAAGAGGAGCTAACAGATATCTTTACGTCTGAGGTATGTATCCCCCAAAAACTAGATTTGGAGGTTGGTTCTTTTCTTAATCAAACCCTCGTTAAGCAACCTAAGAGCGACATTTTTGCAAACTATACCTTCTCACGAGATAGAAAGAATGTAAACCAACAGCCAGTAGAAATCCTGCTTGACATTGACGTTTACCGAAATGGTCCTTATGATAATTTACCTGAAGCATTATTCGAAACGTTTGAGGAACTAAGAAACTTCAAGAATGACCTATTCTTCTCTAGTATTAAAACTTCTGCGCTAACACGTTTCCAAAATGATTAGAACTCTTGATTTAGATTCTCCAATTCCTGAGTACAGAACTCCTGCGGTAAGTGAGGAGAGCCGTTCCATTATGGATCAGCTGAGGGATGCAATAGATAGCTCTCTTTCCACTATCTTTTTGGGTAAGATCAAAATGAGCCTTTTTTCAGAAGTATCTGAAATCGAGGAGGAATGCTCAATTAACAATTGGGATGGTGCTGGTTCCGAACCAATTAGCCCAATAGCTATCACAATGGCGGAGCTATTGATTTATTCATTTCCTCAAGGCATTCCCCTGCCAGAATTAACACCAGCTACCGATGGAGAAATCCACTTTGATTGGAGAGTAGGTCATAAACAGGCTCTTACGGCTAGCTTATCAAATAACGGATTTCTATCTTTCGCATTTATCAAAGGTGGACGTAGGTTCCACGGATCAGAACCTTTTGAAGGTACGTTTCCAGAACGATTATCAGATTTATTGAACGAGCTTTATGCCCTCAAGCGAGTTGCCTGAAGAGGTTGGCAATTCTGAATTGCTGGCCAGATTTGTATTTCAAAGGCGACATCTTTACCAAGATGGGCAGCCCAAGCCCGCTGCTTTCTTGCCTAATTCAAATAATGAAACTTCTGTTAGCCGTGTAGATAGTTTGAGTGACCAGGAGATTTACATTGAAGGGAAGGAATGTGAGAGAAGAAGAACGGATAATCCCACTTTGTATGGCCGAGCGCTGGTAGGTAATGAAGTAGTTCTTGATCTCAATTTGAGAACTGTAAAAGACGAACCTCCCCCAAGACACGCTAATATTGTTGGATGGCCATTGGAACAAAGTGAGAAGAAATTAATAGCACTGGGAATTGCTGAAGAGGCTAATGGCCTTAAATATTGAATTTCAAGATCAGCTTGCAGGACAGTTATTTATAATAACAACAAGGAAACTTCAGCAGTTGTTTGAACTGAGATTTTCTAACGCAAAAACCGTTGGTTATCTGTAGCTAGCAGATTTTACCTAGAGTAATCAAATAGCTGTCCTAGAACGGTTTAGTACCTATTCCTTGTTATCTAGAATTATCCTGAAAAGTCCCAAATTTTCGTCCCGGGTTAATAAACGGGTTAACAAATTTTCATTGTTAACTGAAAGGATCACGATTCTAGACTTTAGTTGTGTGAATTGCCCATAGGGCAAGGACTGGATACTCATTCGAGCATTCAAATATGAACATTGACCCTTTTGGCTGTCCTCTGCTCGTTGAGTCTTCGTAAACAGCAGAAGAAAATTAGGGGAGCCGAAAGTTACTTTAAAAGTTTTGACGATTACCGAATTCTTCCCTCTAGCCGATCAAAAGTATCTCCCCTCTGGCCATATAAAACGCCCTTAAGATCATTGATGCAGGAGAACCATTTCTTCTTCATTTCTTCGTTTCCGCACTTTTCCGCAAACTGAACTGCTGATTGGCAAATTGATAGGAAATCATCAATTAATACAAACTGCACCACGTCTAAATTTTCTTGTTCCAATTCATCTAAAAAATTGTCCCAGCTTGATCCACCCGTCACCACTTCAAAGGTCGGCATCAGAAGTTCTGTTTCAAAATACTCAGTGTCGATTTCGCAGTTCATAGCGACCCAGCGACAGAGAAATTCAATGTATTGTATGGATCTTGTAACTCGATTTTCCTTGCTCGAAACCGTCAAGTCCCCAATCGCCAATTGTAGACCTTCACAATCTCCTTGAGCTAACCTTGAAAGAGTTACCTTGGATAACATAGAGTTTGTGCTTTTTTCCAAATCCTCAATGATTTGAATTTGCCCGGCCAGAGCTGCTGAGAAAAGGAGATAATCCGTTGCGGCTAAGGTGATATTGCTTTCTTTGCCTTTAATTGACTGCTTCAGAAACACCAAGGCTTCATCGCAGAACCCCCATCGGTAATAAACTTTTCCTAATAGAAGACTTAGATCAAAGTCTTTGGCTAATCCTAAGTGCCCAGATAAAATTTTAGCATATGCGCGTGAGTTCTCAATGATTTCTTCGGAATCTAAACGAACTTCTTCAGGAGCCTTTTTCCCTCTAGCTAAATCAAAAATATCATTAAGTTTGGCTTCATCAACCTTTGCAGGCTGGGAGCAACCGAATATCGCTACCAACGATAGTGCCATGCTCAAAATTAATCTTTCCATTACTTGCAATATGAATTCTCGAAATTGGAGGAATCTTTCCAGTTATACTACTTACGTTAGCATTCGTTTATTCCTCATGCTTTTGTTTCTGGCAACAATCAACTGAGGGCGGCGTAAACGGGGCGGCGTAAACGGGGC
>JAPUIL010000831.1 GCA_027297085.1 Verrucomicrobiota bacterium
GATAAACTAACTGGCACAGGTTTGTTGCGCCCGCGATTCACGTCGGACTGGGCCCTCCTTAAAGCGTCATTAATCAGACTCATGGCTGTTTAGTAGTTAAGAGAATTACGGCCGCGGCGAACGTCCCAGTAATTTACCTGATCCGAGCTTCGGGCGTAGGCCGATAGCAGGGCCTTATCACAAATATTGTTTATCATGCGCGGGATACCCCGGCTCCACTTGAAAACGCGCCTCTGGGCAACCTTGGTAAACTGAGGACGACCGGAAGAACCCGCCCGGCTGAGACGGTGCTGGATGTAGTGAATCGTGTCGTCGAAATTTAATCGGGAAAGATCGTAGCGAACCAGAATACGCTGACGCAGCTGACGCAACCGGCGCTGGTCGAGAATATCATTTAGCTCCGGTTGTCCGATCAGGATAATTTGCATAAGCTTCTGCGTATCCGTTTCCAGGTTGGATAACAGGCGCACCTGTTCCAGCACTTCAAAGGAAAGATTCTGAGCTTCATCGATGATCATGACCACGTCCTTACCCGCCATGGTTTTGGCCAAGGTAAGTTCATAGATCTTGTCAATGAGTTCATTCTTATCGCGCGGTGGGCGTTCCACACCCAGCTCGGTGAGTATTGCGCGCAGCAGCTGAGTCTCGGTGACTCGTGGATTAAGGATGAGCGCTGTTTCGTAATGCTCCGGATCGAGCTCGTTTAGCAAACGGCGGCAAAGAGTGGTTTTCCCGCAACCCACTTCTCCGGTCAGCACAATAAATCCCTTTTTCTCTTCGATCCCATATTTGAGATGCTGAAGGGCCTCGTTGTGGTGCTTGCTGAGGTACAAAAAGTTGGGGTCAGGAGTAATATTGAAGGGCATTTCTCGAAAGCCAAAGTAGTCCTGGTACATAAGACGGTTATTAAGGTTCTAGTTACCTTCCTCCGAGCTTGGATGTGATAGGATAGAGGACGGGCACAGCTCAAAGTGAGCCACAAGATACCCCGGGTTGACATGGTCGAAGTGGAATCCACCCTATTTTGACAGAAATTTGAAGACCACTGGGTATTTTCTCTTAAAAGTGCCCCTTTCCGCTAGAAGTCCTACTCGGCTGCGGTTTGCTGGAGATCGTGCTGATGGAGGAGGGGGACTTATTCTAACTTCTATCTCCTATCTACTATTATTTAATATCACCATTCGCTCTTCACTTTTTACTAAAACCTCTCCTAGTGTAGCCCTTCCTTTTATGAAACAGTTCGTTCTGGCTACGCTACTGACCTGCCTTCTAGTGATGTGTTCGCTCGTGATGGGCATTATGGCCATTGAGCTGTACAAAACCCGGAATCAGCTTACCTACCTCAAGACACGCGATCTGGAGTATGATTCGAGGATCAAGGAGATCGAACAGGATCTGGCCGCCAAAGACGAATATCTCGATAAATTACTGACAGATTCTGTATTCCTCGAACGCGTAGTCCGCGAACGGTTGGGTTACACTCGCCCTGAAGAATGGATCTACCGCTTTCCCAAAGATAATGGCGATTCCTCAAAAACACCATGAAACATTCGCTGATATCGCAGTTTGAAAACGCAGGCCAAGGCCAGGTATTTCGATTCTGGGACGAGCTCTCGCCCGGCCAGCAGACTTCCCTGCTGGAGGAGGCTGAAGAAATTGATATGGAGGAGATTGCCCAGCTCCACCGTTCGCTGGTGCTTAACAGCCAGGATGAACACCATGATTTTCCCGATCTGGAGCCCGCGCCCTTCATCGCCCATCCAGCCCAAGGTGGCGATTCCTCAGCCTGGGCTGAAGCCCGGAATGTTGGGGATTCCGCCCTTCGTTCCGGCTCCGTGGCAGCTTTTGTGGTAGCCGGCGGCCAAGGCACCCGCTTGGGGTATGATAAACCCAAAGGCATTTACCCGGTGACTCCCCTTAAAGAGAAATCGCTTTTTCAAGTTTTTGCCGAAAAAATTCGAGCGGCCGAGAATACATATGAGACCACCATTCCCTGGTTCATTATGGCCAGCCACGGCAATTTTCAGGACACGGTGGATTTTTTTGAGTCGAACAACCACTTCGGCCTGCAATCCGGCCAAGTGCATTTCTTTCGTCAGGGACGCATGCCCGCCATCGATCTCGAGGGCAAAATCCTCCTTTCCTGCAAAAGTTCCATAGCCATGAGCCCGGACGGCCACGGAGGTTCCCTACGAGCTCTCGTCCGGAGTGGCGCCACCAAAATCATGGAAGAAAACGGCATCGATGTTCTGAGCTATTTCCAAGTGGACAATCCACTCATTAAAGTCATCGACCCCGCCTTTATCGGATTTCACCTGCAAAGCCAGTCGGGCATGTCCAGCAAGATGATTCCCAAGGCCTACGCCGAAGAAAAAGTGGGCGTTTTCTGCACCCAGCAGGACAAGACTGTCGTCATCGAATACAGCGACCTTCCGGAAGACTTGATGCACGCAAGGGATGAATCCGGACAACTAAAATTCCTATCCGGTAGCATTGCCATCCACATGCTTTCGAGAGAGTTCGTCAACCAGATGGGGGGAGCCGGTTCCACCAACACCAGCCTGCCCTTCCACCGGGCCGATAAAAAAATTCCCACCCTCGATGATGAAGGGAACCCCATCGAACCCGAGTCGCCCAATGGCGTGAAGTTCGAGATGTTTGTGTTCGACGCCCTACCCTTTTCCGAAAAAACAGTCGTTATAGAAACTCAACGCTCCTCGGATTTTAGTCCGGTTAAAAACGCGGAAGGCCTGGACTCACCCCATACCAGTAAAGAAGACCAAATGAAAGAATTTGTCTCCTGGCTAAATACCGCGGGTGAAGCAGTCGCCACCGATGCAAACGGCGTTCCACTGCAACTGATCGAAGTGAGTCCACTTTTTGGATACGACGGCCCATCCTTCGTTAAGAGTTGGAATGCTTTAACCGAAAAACCCGACCTGTCACAACCAAGCTACCTGGAATAACTTAATGAGTCTTATCGAATCAGTTCAAACGGCCGGATCCGAAGGGAAACTCCTGGAGTCCACAGTCCAAAATATGACCCAGTGGGTGGAAGGAAACTTTCTGCCTGACTGGGCTTTAAAAAGCCTGGAGGAGCTAATGACCCATGAAGCCTTGGAAGAGCTGAATGACCGGTTTTATAAAAACATGGAGTT
>JAPUIL010000832.1 GCA_027297085.1 Verrucomicrobiota bacterium
CTACATTAACTGTAACCTATGTGCCCGGTCTATCTGTTACCGATGTGTCCGGTCCGCACCCTCGACCCCTTTTTGACCCTCTAAATTAAGAACGGACCCCTTTTTACTCCCTTTTTACTCCCCTAAAATATCTTCGAGCAGCAGGTCAATAGGTCTATGCGACATGGATCAATTCCTGTTCAATTCGCTTTTTTAACCTGGGATTAATTCCTCGAGTGGTAATTAGGTCGATTGAAGTTCCCAGAAGTTTTTCGAGTTCTTCAGAAAGATCTACTATACCAAGTCCAATTTCAGGGTCTACTTCTACTAATAGATCAATGTCGCTATGCTCAGAATTATCATTTCTGGCTACAGAACCAAAAAGTTCAATATGATGAATGGGATACCTCGACTTCAGATCGGGTAGGGCATTTGCCAGAACTTCAATGACCTTTTCTCGTTTCACGGATTTGAACCTTCCTTATCTGTTCCAAGAAGTCAAAACATTGAATCTTTGGATTAAATCCTCTGTATATCCCGATTGTTTAATGAGAGCCCGCACTGAGGGTTCTTTAAGTTGTTGATAATAAGGAATTTGGTGCTCAGAGCGGGACTTGAACCCGACATAGAAGTTCACCTCATTTCATCTATTTTCACTTCCTGTTCTCTGTAAGCATTTTACTGCAAAACCGAAAAGTGGCCAAAGTGCGGATAAGTGAACTGAAATGAAAGGAAGCTAGCAAATAGTTAGCAAATTTTAAGTTTAGATCAGATTTGGCTTGGATGATATTTTGACCCGGATTGAAGCTACTTAAAAGGATTTAATTTTTCCTTCTGGGCATTTTTCTCGCGAATAATTTGAATGACTTCTTCTGGAGTTCTTCGCTTAAGGAGCGCACGAAATTGTGAGTGGAAGTTTGAGTTTATATTAATTCCGTCAATTACGATATCTGTTATATGCCAGGTATCCTTGTTTTTTATCAGGTGGTAATCGACTGCTGCGCGGTGGGACGAAGAGGAGGCGCTTGAACGAAACAGCCCAGCTTCTTCGGTACCCATTGTTTTGACAATGATAGCCCCGGAATCCGGATCAAAGACGGCAAGATTTACTTTTACCTCATCTCCTACAAATGTTGCCGCTCTGAGCAAGTAGAAGTTAAGAAGATGTTCCTGAAATTCTTTTGAGTAATCGGCAAACTCCTGGAGATTGAATTTGGCTGCTTGGGAGCCCAGGGAACTTACAGCCATTTGTCCTAATGCGATGTGTTTGCGAATTTGGCGTTCTACCATGGCTCGCTTTGCATCGGGTGACAGGTTTTTGTTCTTAACCGTTTCTACCACCAGATTCAGCTCTTTCTCCATAAAGTCACGAGCCTCGCTTTCATCACTTGCAACTAGTGGATTACTCGTTAGAGGAAGACATATTAATAATAGTAGTCGGAGAGTGGAATGCGTTTTCATTGTTAAGTTAGTAATTGGAAAGTACTGTAGATTCAGTTGCTTGTTGGTTGGACTTCCTTCGCTTTGAATAGTTCAAAGCAGTTTTCCCTGGTTGTCCAATTAAGAGATAATAGTTCTTCAATCGAAATTGCGGATGCGTTTCCGGTAATCCACAGTTCCCGGTCCGGATGATTGAATTCATCTGCGCCGGCAATTTCCTGGGCTAAGGGGGTCCAGTACAAGTATTCAATAGCTATCGGGAAAATCAGGATGTTTTTTTCATCCACTGCGGTGATCAAACCTCTCCGGATTTCGATCTTATTCAGGGGAGTTTCCAGGGTGTGGTAGTTGGACAGTATAGCTGTCAGCTTGATCATCATGGTCGCTTCAAATATATCTTCGGCAGCCATTACGATTTTCAGCATTTCGGACACTCCCTTTACGTCTTTCAACTTTTCAATGCCCAGGGTTATGGCAGTTTTGGCCGAAATGTTGTACTGTTTGTGTTCGTGGAAATCGAGAATATCATCCTCATCAAGTCCTGCACGCTTGAGTCGCTCCTCATTCATCCTTTCGAGTTCGATGGGGGGTGTTTCCCAAACCAAGGATTGCACTTCAGCTGTATAATCCAATGCGGAGTAGGAAGGAATGGAGACGTCGCCTGCAAATGAGCCCAGGGAGGTTGCCCAGGCAATTCTTTCGAGGGCTTTTTGGAGAGCCTGGTTATCAGAATAGGGGTCGACCTTCATGCGTTGTGCCCAAGTGCGTTTAGCCCTGTTAAATCCCAAGTGTTGTTTGCTTAAATCGCTGGTGGTTTGAGCGGCTTGTTTTGAGAGTGACTCTTCGTCTTTTTCGTCCTCAAGTTTCTTCTCTGCTTCTGCTGCTTCTTCATCTTCCTTGGATATTGTTCTTGAGATTGCCGAGGAGGTTTTGCGTATTTTATAGAAACCGCCTTTCAGGTAACGGCTGACTCCGCCGGGTAGACCGGTAACTGTGGATACGGGGTTGGAAGCGATATTCCAAACCATTGCCAGCGGCTTTTTGGCAGCTTCCGAAATGGAGGTTACAAACGCATCGGTCTGACTGATTTCATTCAATTTTTTGATAGCGGCAGATTCCCGAATCCGTTTGTTCAGCATTTCTTTGCTCCAAACCTCTGCAGTGCCCTCAGGAGTTTCGAGCGTGAATTGATAACCATACCGCACTACGGATACTTCTTCTTGAACTTCATGGTAGGGGCTTTTGAGAATGTCTTCCGGCAATACCTCACTGGCTTTGAAAGTGGGTGGATCCTCAAATCGATCATCCTGCGCATTCGCCGAATTCAGCGAACATAAAAACGAAATCGTAGTTATTAAAGTTAAGCGTCTAAAAGTAGTTTTTTTCAGGTTACAATACATTGGCTGATAAATTGAAGTTCGAGCGGAGTTACAACTCTACCGCTATACCAAGGGTTATCCGAATGTCGTCGTTGTTTGAGGTTTCTCCCATCTCGTTTGCCGTGGGATCATCTATCCTGTCCCATAGCAGTGATAGGTCCAGGTCGATAGTTTTGGTCAATTCGTAATCGAAGGAGGTTATTGTGTGATAAGTCATTCCTCCCGAGGCCTTAGTATATTGTAAATTGAAGGTGCCTTTCCA
>JAPUIL010000833.1 GCA_027297085.1 Verrucomicrobiota bacterium
TTAACCAGATGGCAGCAATACTTCGAACTGCCATATTCTGTAAAAGCTGCCTGATTTTTGCCGGATGGTGTTTCTACCTGTTTGCCTTCGTTTCCATATACGGACAGGCCGCTAAAGATTCGGAGCGCCTTGCATGGGATAATTCCCACCTCCAGGGTTCACCAGAACCGCCACCTCCATTCGTGGCAGTGCGGGCTTTTCCCGAACTGGCCTTCAAGAGTCCTGCCGCTATCGAACTGGAACCTGGCAGGGGAAGAATACTTTTTCTGGAAACCTACGACCAGGAGGATAAGAACAACACACTTAAGTGCTTCAACCCTGGTCGGGATGTCAGCGAGTCGGAAACATTATTGGAAATTCCCGGACTAGCCTACGACATTACTTTCCATCCTCGCTATGAAGAAAACGGTTTCCTTTATCTGGGCATCCGGCAACCAGGTCCGGATGGGAACAATCACGCCCGCATTGTCCGCTACACCGTAGATCAACAAGCCCCTCACCACCTTGTTGGAGGATCGGCCTTTACCATAATCGAATGGCCGTCCGACGGACACAATGGCTCGGCAATATGTTTTGGCAACGATGGCATGTTCTACGTCACAAGCGGTGACGGCACCAGCCTGATGGACCTCGATCTCATGGGGCAAAACTTGACTACTTTGCTATCCAAAGTTTTGCGGCTGGATGTGGACGGTGCTCCACCGGGACAACCGTATCGAGTGCCTGAAGACAATCCCTTTGTGGGTATAGAAAATATCCGTCCTGAAACCTGGGCCTACGGTTTGCGCAATCCCTGGCGTATCACCAACGACCCCGAAAGCGGGCAAATATGGGTAGGTCAGAATGGGCAGGATTTACGCGAATCCGCTCATCTCCTGGAACGTGGAGCCAACTATGGATGGAGTGCTTACGAAGGCAGCCGTGAGTTTATGATAGATCGCTTGCGAGGTCCGTCTCCCTTTACTCCGCCCACCATAGAGCACGATCACTCGGAATTTCGTTCGCTCACCGGCGGTTTTGTCTATCGGGGAAAACGATTCCCTGATTTGATCGGGGCTTACATCTACGGCGACTATGGAACTGGGCGCATTTGGGCGGCCAAACACGATGGCAAAAAACTGCTCTGGAACCGGGAAATTGCCGATACCACCATGGCCATCGCCGATTTCGGCACCACACTGGAAGGAGATATCCTGGTAGTCGATCATCTTGGCGACGACATCTACCGACTGGAGCCCAGATCATCCAAAGAAAAGGACGCTCCAAAATTTCCAACAAAACTCAGCCAAACAGGACTCTTTGCATCCACCGCCGAACTGGTTCCCGCAGAAGGCGTCTTGCCTTACAAAATCAATGCTCCCGCCTGGCATGACGGCGCAGAGGCAGAACGCTTGTTGGCCCTACCGGGGAAAACCAAAGCGGAATTTCAAGAAGAGGATTCCGAGCGTGCCCCCTGGTCTACGTGGAATTTCCCCAACGGCACCGCAGTGGCGCAAACCCTGGTGGAGCCAGAATCAAAACGACGATTGGAAACCCGTGTTTTACTGAAGCAGGAAAACGAATGGGCTGCCTACAGCTATTTATGGAACAATGAGCAAAATGACGCCGAACTGGCGCCGAAAGAAGGAACACGTATTGAAGTTGAAGGCCGTGAGTGGCTGGTACCCAGTCGTACGGAATGCCTGTTCTGTCATTCCCGCGCTGCCAATTTTGTGCTGGGCCTTACCAATGCACAACTCAACCGCGAAGGGGTCATTGGAGGGAAACAAGAGAATCAGCTCGAAGCGCTTGCCCGGCTCGGCTTTGTCCATGCTCCAAAACCAGACGGCGGCTTCAGCGCTACCTTACCGACGCCGCCTGCTGAGATGGCCCGGCTAGTCGATCCCTATGATCAATCCGCAACGACGTCCGACCGCATCCGTGCTTACTTCGCGACGAACTGTGTGCACTGTCACATCCCTAACGCTGGCGGCAACACCAAGATGAATCTGGGACCCTGGGTAAAATCGGAGGACCAGCACCTGATCAATGCGCCACCTGAGCATGGCAATTTCGGATTAGAAGAAGCCCGACTCATCGTACCCGGAGATCCCGGCCTTTCCATGTTACCCATCCGCGTGACGCTTCGAGGAACCGGGCAAATGCCTCCAGTCGGAACCCTCTATTCCGATATCGAGGGGATTCGGCTCCTCTATGAATGGCAAGAAAGTCTGGTTGAACCGGATCTGGCGAATGAGACGGAGGATTCACCCTAGCTCACTAATACTAATTTAGGATTAAAATGAAATAACAGGAGCTAACTGAGGAAACAGAGAATCGTCGCTTAAAGATGCTAAAAACCTCTGTTTGCTCATCGAGGTGTCGTCGTATCAACTCCTCGGTACTCTGTTAGCTCCTGTTTAACTAACTTCACAAAACATTCCTATAAACGCATCCAAACACAGCCAAATCGGAGAAATCAGCGGCAGCTTTTTAATTTTCTAGGGGATGACTGTGTAGGCATTTCAGACTTTACACCAGTGTCTTAAATAAGTGGATACACTTTACAACAGGTCGCTACTTACCGATTCGTTCTCTTTTGTTGATTGATAGCGTTGAGCGTCCAAGGCACAGAGATTCTGTTTGGCTCACCGCGGCTCTGGGTCTCCGCGCGAGTTCTGGTTATTTCTCCAACGGGTTGTTGAGCGGGAAATTAACCACCTACACAAAAAATGTTCCCACAGGCACTGAATTGGGCCAGCATGCATCTTCAACGACGAAAAATTCTCAATCATGACTGAAGCAAATCCTAACAAAGATTATCGCGTACCCCTCTTTATAATGATGCTGCTGGAGATCGCCATCTGGGGTGCCTGGCAACCGAAAATTTTTGCTTACATGGGAATGCTGGGGTTCAGCAGTTGGCAGATGAGCCTGGTTGGCGCAGTGTTCGGAATCGCTTCGATTGTGGGGATATTCTTCAGTAATCAATTTGCAGACCGCAAATTTTCGGCTGAGCACTTTCTTGCATTTAGCCATTTGGTAGGCGGAATAGCGCTCATTGCGGCATCTTACGTCACCAGCTTCTGGGGCTTTTTCACGCTGTTTCTCATCTATGGTCTACTGTATGTTCCGACCATATCGGTGACCAACTCGCTGGCCTTTGCCCATTTGAAGCATCCAGCCAAAGACTTCGGTATCGTTCGCATGGGAGGTACCGTGGGCTGGATCGTGGTGAGCTGGCCATTCATTTTCTTGCTAAGTGCCGACGCAGGTCCCGATCAGGTTCGTTGGATCTTTGTAGTGGGAGGTATTATCTCCTTTGCCTTGGCTGCTTACAGTATGTTTTTACCCCACACCCCTGCCCGCAAGGATGTGGAAAGCATGGATAAACTTGCCTGGATCAAGGCAGGACGGCTGCTAGGCGTACCGTTTGTTCTTTTGCTCTTTATCGTGACTTTTATTGATTCGGTAATCCACAACGGATACTTCGTGGTATCCGATATCTTTCTCACCTCCCGCGTGGGAATATCAGCCAATCTGAGCATGGTCGTGATGAGTATCGGGCAAGTCGCGGAGATCGTAACCATGATCATTCTCGGCATGGTGCTTTCAAGACTCGGTTGGAAGTGGACGATGATCGTAGGCATCCTGGGACACGGCATGCGATTCGCCGTGTTTGCGTTTCTGCCGGACCTTCAATGGATGATTATTGGCGTCCAGGTTCTCCACGGAATCTGCTACGCATTTTTCTTTGCTGCGGTTTATATTTTTGTAGACGCCGTGTTTCCTCATGACGTGCGAGCCAGCGCCCAAGGATTGTTTAACCTGCTCATGCTAGGACTCGGCATGGTTGTCGCCAGCTTCACTTTTCCACAGTTGATGGCCAACCTGAAACTCGAAGATGGTTCCGTCGACTGGCAAACACTGTTTCTGGTTCCAACCGGCCTGGCTCTGTTGGCAATTCTTTTGATGGCAGTCTTCTTCAATCCGCCAACAAAACGACCCGGGGAGGAAGCTGCACCTGGGG
>JAPUIL010000834.1 GCA_027297085.1 Verrucomicrobiota bacterium
ACGATATCCTGTTCGAAGGTGTCCTAACCACATCGGATGGTATTAATTGTGTAGCAGCACCTGTACGCATTCGCGGCCGCGTTTTCGCCGCCGAAGACATGATGAGAAAGGATGAGGCTATTTCACCCAGATATCTGCCAAAAATGATGACAGGCCTTCGTTTCGGAGAGATAGAAGGCAATGTTGCCTTTAACCTATTGCCACAAGATGCACGATTTGTGGAGATTGATACAGACGAAGATGGTTTCTTTTCGATCCAGGTCCTACCTACGGTATATGGAATTTCTATTCCAACTGCGGAGGATTATTGGGGTGATCACATTGACTGGAAGAACGAAACTTCTGGAGGAGGTCTTAGCCAAGGTTGGCCTTATCCGGAAACCTGGCCCTTTGGTTTTCCCATCTCTCCACCTAAGGGCTACGCCGTTTGGCCATCACTCCCATTGGTTCTTCAATCGGGAGATGATTACGTAGTGGATATTTACCTACACAAACAAAGAGGCCTTTTCCTGCTTCAGTTCGAGGAGGGTGATGCTCCTTCCCGAGAGCTATTGCTTGTATCAGAAGGCAATGGCGCGACAACTAGAGAAATCGCTCTCTACAGCGATCTTTTCACCCCGGATTCGACCGGCGAGATTGTCGATCTGATGTCTTTTCCCCTTGAAGGGGGAGAGGAAATAAACGGAAGTTTCCTGAAAAAACATTTCGTTATTTTCGAAAACTTGCCTTCCGGAACCCAAACGTTTACGGCAAGCCATCCTCGTTTCACTTTCGATGTTAAGGAATATACTTTTCCCGATTGGCCAGCTCCTGGAATACTACCAACAACCCCTCCGGCTCCTCTAGGATTGAATACGGGGCAACCCCTTCACCTATCCTCGATTCCGAACGATGTTCTCGAATCCACATACATCCCCAGCACCACGACCCTATCTATCAAAATAAAGACCTGGAATGAACAATCTGAAATTTACTCAGATCCTGATCCTGTAGGTTTTGAAAATACGGCCTTTGCTAAATTACCCTATGCAAATGACGCTATCTTCGACTCCCGAGGCAGACCTACGCCAACGGGCCCATTCACCTTCTGGATTGAATTTAATGGTGGTTTTTGGGAAGATACTGTAGCCAGTGAAGGCGAAAATAAAGTCATAGAACTCTTTGCCGGAGGACCGAGCAACATTGCCCCTAACTCAACGGGTCCCAGCGCAACATTTTTAGTTTTTCCAAAAGCACTTTATGCAGCGGATCCCAGTGTGCATGTACCTGGAGCAACGTTTAGAGCCAACGGTAAAGAAAATCCAATCGACGGAGTTTCTAAAATAACGGTTACCGGAAATTTGCTTACTCTCGGTGGAATTACTCCGCCAGATGGATGGCTCGAGGAGAGTGAAGTAGTCACTTTTGGTGGTGTAAACGGAACCATGGTTACGATCAATGTAACCGGCACCTACGCCAAACTCATGACCGCAATGGTGACCTTGAAAGATTCCACAGATAACACAGCTATCACCGAAGCTTCCGTGAGAATTCGATCGGCTTCAGGGGGAGTCCTCACTTCAACTAGCTTGTCAACTGCATCTCTCACACATATTGGAGGTGGCGTGTTTTCTGTAACTGATTTTTCTGTCTCTTCGAGTCTTCGAACACAGGAATGCCTGGTTGAAGTGGAAGCACCCGGTTATAAACCCTTTGCCAAGCGTGTCATTCCGGATACCTCGCCTACTCCAGCAGAATTAATTTTGGAAGTGGAACTTTTCAGACTTCCTCTTCCAACGATCACGAAGGCAGAACTCAATCGCTATGGCTTATTTATTCCGGGCATAAAATTAACCGGCAACGAAACCGCCTTCGACCCACCACTACCTCCGGAACAGGATCCATTTTCTGCTACCTGGAAAGTAACTGGTAGATCAGCGAATCCCTTCCAGGTTACTTTGGATACGGTGGACGGAGACCCTTTGGCAACGCAGGATCATAAAGTTACCAAAACGATAACCGACCCCGTTGCGAACTTATACCTAATTGATTCGCGAGCTTTTAATGGTAACCCCAGCGATCCAAAAATTGAAATTATTCCTTCAAAAGCAACAGATCCTTCCCGCCCGTCCTCCATCCGCGGGTGGATTCGTCGAGTTGAAGACGGCACGCTGCCCAATGTCGTTTATCAACGTGTCAACGCGCCCTCGCCCGAAAACCCATTTGAGGCCGGAGATGTCATCAACTTACCCGACTGACCCCCAGGAGAATTTGAACCAGGCTTTATAGCCTTAACGGCTCGTGGTGCGGCCCTATGGCAGGAGTTTCCAGATTACCCAGGTGAAGACGATGTCTATAAATTAAATGGAGCTGCCATCCCGAATTGGCTGTCCTTCGCCACCAATGTTCTCACTGGGATTGCAGTAGTCGATGCCAATATCGCGAAAGCGGCGGATTTTGTCCCCTTTGGTTCTTACACACCGCTGGATAAGTTTACTACCGAGGTAACCCTGGATGAGGAAAACCTAAATTTCATAAATTACACCTACAAGATGGCCACCGAATGGAATTTCGGAATTCAAACGCCCGAATCCGGATTCCTCGTCTTCGCGCCTGGTGTTATCGGTATAAATGCGACTGCGGAAACAGGTTTTGGATCCAGGGGTTTTTTGAGAGAGTTGTATCTGGAAACCAAAGGTGATATTCAAAACGAACCAGCGGAGCTGAAAAAGAAACGACTCCCCTACCTTTTCCGCAGAGGCAAGGACACAAAATTTGAAGTCCAGGTCACCTTCACCGCCAGCAACACCATAACCCGAAGTTACGATGTCAATAATCCTTACGAACTGGAAATTAAAACAGAAATTCCCCAAACAGCGGACGGAAAAGTCACGGGCTTTGGGTTCAGCCTTACCCGGTCGATTGATAATCAAATAATTAAAGTTCCCCTTATCGGGGCAAAACTGTTTTTGCTGGCAAAGCTGGGCGTATTGACTCACACGGCCACTATCCATGGATTTGCTGGCATAATTGCAGACATTACCTTTCGTACACCAAGACCTCCTCAACTTCCGGACGCAGGAACCACTCAGCCGGCGGATGACTTGAGGGCCAACCGGCGGCATATGTTCGGCGGATCGATTGTAAGCGCTTCTTTTGCCCCACAAATGGGGTTTGGCGCAAAGGTGACCTCGACGGTTGTCGGAGAAGTCTTGCAAGCGGAAATTGGCCTTAAACTAACTGGAAACAAAAAGGCCGGCAGAGAGTTTGCAGAGATAAGAGTTAACCCCTTAGGCGACTGGCCTTGGATAACACGGATATCCGGTAGTTTGAATTTGGACCTAGCGGCAAGAGTGAACGTTTATGTTTGGGAGGGCATGAAGTCCTATTCCTGGCCGTTTTTACATTGGGATTTTCAGTTCGGCACGGAATCGGTATTTGAACTTACGCCAGTTACCATCAACCAGAGTCGTATTATGCTGGGCGATACAGGTCCTGCGACCTTCGAAGGTGACGCCACACAAGCACTAACCAACGGCAGTCCTCTTTCCCACTTTGCGTTGGCACCTGCTTCCACTCCTTTGCTGTTGCTTACCGAATACAACAGCAACACCAGCCTGGTAGATTTAAAGGCGTCACGACGGAGCGGAACGGGCTGGGCAGCTTCTGAAACTGTGGGTTCCGCTGGAGCAATCTCCAGTGTAAGCACGTTGGTATTGCCCGACGGTAAGGTGCTGATCGCCTGGTCTCAAATTCCAGAAGCATCCATGGGACTCGCCTTTGCGTCTTCTGAAATCCATTACGTGGTCGAACAAGAAGGCGGCGGTTGGTCTGCACCCGCGCTAGCAAGCAGCTTAACCGGTACCGCCATTCAGTTATTTCCTATTATGACTGATTCCTGGAGCGGACTAGTGGTTATTGAAAGCGCGGAAGGCCCGGGAGGAGATCTTTTGATAAAGGGTCTTCCCTGGAACGGCAGTAGTTTTGGTGCGATTCAAATGGAAGGCGCGGCCCGTGAGTGCCTGGCCCTAGCGGCTACAGGCGCCGGGGATAAAGGGTATGTTTTTTGTATTAATGAAAACGGCCTGACCGAGATCAGCTGGGATGGACTCAGCTTTACCGCCGGCACAGTCGATGACACAATAACACAAGGACCCGTTGCGGCAACCTCCGATAATTCTGGAAACTTGTATCGTGCAACCACCGATGGCGTTAACATAACGATCGATGGATTCGGAGAAAACACCGCTCAACTGACTACGGGGCCATCCAACATGAAGCTGGCCTATCTGCCTGATGGAACTACCCCTTCCGTTTTGCTGGCATGGGCTGAGGGAGGATCCTTGTTTGCTGCATTTTTCAATCCCGAAACAGGCGCACTATTAAGCCCAATTGAAACGCTGACCGAAAGCTCACTGGGAAATTACTCCCGCCTGGAAATATTGCCTGGCACAGGCGGCAACGCAACTATTCTGGCCCGCTATCGTGAAGGGGACTTGATCGAACTCAGAGAAATTGAAATTTCAGTTGGTGGATCTACAAACTTGAACGATTCCGACGGTGACGGATTAAATGACTTGGCAGAACTTCGTATCATCGATGCCAACACTGAAGACGAAATCAGAACTTTGGCTGACGTAAGAGGTTCTGACGATTTCGATTTTGATGGGGATGATAATTCAACCGAGATCGCTATGGGCACCGACCCAACGGAATCCTCATTGGTTTTACCCGATAACGATCTTGGTATAATGACTCTCGTTTATACAGAGAGTGGTCAATTGAGCGTTACAATAACGTCTTTTCCTGGCGATACATACACCTTGCAATCCAGTACGCTTAATTCTGCCTGGACAGATGAAGAAACCAAAGTGGCTACTAATGTCCTGCTGACGTTTACCAAGGAAAACGCCAGCATCGGTGAGATATTCTACCGGATAGGACGACAGTAAAAACCCTGCTTTCCGCGAAAATTGAAAATCGGAATTTTAATTCTCCGGCTCTTCGTACGGAATGGCATTGCCCAATGCTTTGGCCAGAGATGCTTCGGCGGTCTTGTAACTGTGGTAGGCTTCCAATTGGTTCAGACGTGACTCCGTCAGAGCTACTTGGGTTTGCAGAACATCTAATTGAGTGCCTCCGCCTGCGGCGTACCGCTCGTTAGCTAGTCGAAGGGATTCTACAGCTTGGTCGATTACCTTGGCGGATGCTTGAGACAATTCCTCAGCTTGCTGTATATCATGCAACGCACGCCGAACCTCCACTTCTACTTGCAAAGTGGCTTCACCGAGATCCAATCTGGATTGTTCAAGTTGAGACTGTGCCTGGCGAATTCTTCCATCTGTTTCTTTTCCATCGAAAATAGCCCAACTGGATTGCAATCCAATAGTCCAACCATCCAGAGCCCGATTAAAGCTGCTTGAAAGAGCGGATTTATTAAACTGATAAGAACCCACCAAATCCAAATCTGGCAGTTTACCGGATCGTTCGATAATTATTCCTTGTTCGCGTGCCCCCACAATTAATTCAAGTTGCTGAAGTTCGGGTCTATTTAATTTAGCGATTTCCAAAGCTCTCACTAAATCCAGGTTGATCGGTGAAAAATCCAGATCACCCACAAACTCTGGCACCGTATCGATATCTTCTGGCACTCCGAAAAAACCCATGGTCTGACGCAGCTCCTCAATGGCTATGCGAAAAGCGTTTCGGGCGCGGATCAGTTCAGGCTGTGCATTGGCACGCTCCACTTCGGCGCGCAACACTTCAAATTGAGATACGGCACCTGCATCAAATCGATTTTTTGCGTCCTGTAGTTGCTGATCCAGCAGTTCAATATTCTGCTCCTGAACACCAATACTTTCTCGCGCTAGCAATACGTTGTAGAACCTGGTTTTTACGTCGAGCACTACCAGGTTGATCGTTGATTTGAG
>JAPUIL010000835.1 GCA_027297085.1 Verrucomicrobiota bacterium
ATGTCGATCAGGCATTATTTATCAAATGTGTGCGAGATTTGTTGAAGTCCCGGGCATCCTTGGAGGAAGACACGTGGACGGAATCCGATTTCAAAAAGGAGCCAGGTCTGGTTCAATGGAAACAATTCAAAGCTTCCTCCATCATTTTCACACAGGGATACCTAAACGAAACTAACCCGTTTTTTCGCGATCTACCTTTTAGAAATGCCAAAGGCGAGATTTTGGAAATCTCAGGTCCGGATTTCAATAAACTGCCCATATTAAACCGTGGCAAATGGTTGTTGCCGACCAGTCCCGGTAAATATCGAGCAGGGGCCACTTACGATTTGAACAACATCGATCAGCAAGTCACCGATAAAGGTGTAGCCGAAATTCTTAACGGTTTGGAAGAGTTGGTGGACTGGGAATTGGAAGTAACTGGCTTCCAGGCCGGTGTTCGCCCTGCTTTACATGATTTCAAACCAGTGATGGGGCGGCATCCGTGGTTTCCTGAGCTAGTCATATTCAACGGATTGGGTTCCAAAGGATCGCTCCAAGCTCCGCTTTTGGCCAAGGAGTTGGTCGATTATCTGGAGGATGAGGCGCCCCTCCATGCAGAAGCAGATGTGGAAAGGTTTCGAAAGTTTCTATGAAACCGATCAGTCCGGTCGAAGTAGCACATCGTTTTGCTGGATCGGTAGTTCGCAAAGGTGACAATTGTGTGGACGCCACGGTTGGAAATGGGCGCGACACCGCCTTTCTAGCCAAACAGGTGGCAACTACCGGAAAGGTGCTAGGGTTCGATGTTCAATCCGAGGCGATAACCAATGCCCAAGCTCGATTGGAATCCGAACAATTGCTGGGACAAGTAATTCTCAAAAACTATGGCCATGAAGAACTGCGTCCAACGCTCCAGTCGCTTGGATGGCAATCGTTGCGGCTGGTCATGTTCAATTTAGGCTACCTGCCTGGATCCGATAAAAGCATCATTACTCGAACGGATACTACTTTGACTGCACTCAATACTTGTCTGGAATACCTGGCTTCGGAAGGTGCGGTGTCGATTGTGGCTTACCGTGGGCATTCGGGAGCCTCGGACGAGTATAACGCGGTACAAAAGTGGGTAACTCAACTTCCCGCTGAAGATTTTTTTACCCTGCGCTTCGAACGATGGACTATCAGTAAAGGAGTCTCGCCGGTATTCTTCTGGGTTCGGCGGCGTAGATGAAAACATCAGGATTCCTAGGTTGCTTTGTCCAGTATTGTTCGAATCGTTGCCATTTGGCATGAAAGATCAACTGATACGCGAAATACTCCTGGCCCGGCAACGGGTCTATTCTCTCGCTTCTGCGACTCCATTGCAGGAGTTGGATATTCAGTTGGGTTTTGACTGCTTTATAAAGCGGGAAGATTTATCACCCATCTACGCCTACAAGTGGCGGGGAGCCTACAATTGTATGGCCCAGCTCAGTCCGGAAAAACTGGAACGTGGGGTCGTAACTGCTTCGGCGGGAAACCATGCGCAGGGTGTGGCTCTTTCGGCAAAGAAGTTGGGGACGCGAGCCAGAATCTATATGCCGCTCTCTACTCCCCAAATGAAGCAACAGGCGGTTAAACGCATTGGGGGAGATCAAGTGGAAGTTCATTTGGTTGGCGACTCCTATGATGAAGCTGCTGCAGAAGCAAAGCGTGTGAGCGAAGATGATGGAATTACCTACATTCATGCCTACGACGACCTTCATGTCATGGGCGGGCAGGGAACCATCGCGGATGAAATCGTGCTTTCAGGAAAAGGTCCTTTTGATGTCTTATTCATTCAAATCGGAGGGGGTGGATTGGCAGCATCCGTTGCCACTTGGTTGAAGCAGATGTACCCGTCCATTAAAGTGATTGGAGTAGAGGGCGAGCACCAGGCTTCCATGGCGGCGGCAGTGGCGGAAGGAAAACCTGTGGCACTCGATTATGTAGATGTTTTTTGTGATGGAACCGCGGTTAAACAGGTTGGTGACCTAACGTATCCGATTTGCCGTGACGTCATTGATGAGTTCATGACCGTGACCAACGACGAGGTCAGTGCGGCAATAGAAATGCTTTGGAATACGATTCGTGTCATTCCCGAACCATCAGGTGCCATGGGATTGGCAGCGGCGTTAAAAAGGCAGTCAAAATTAAAGGGCAAAAAAGTGGTCACCATTCTTTGTGGCGCCAATATGGATTTTCACCAATTGGGACGAATCTCTGATGCGTCCGGTGTGGGTTCAGCCACCCAGCGGTATCTTCGGTTCCATATCAAAGAACAGTCGGGGGAGCTGCTGCGATTGCTCGAAGATGGACTCGATGGGTTTAATATCGTCGATTTTCAATATGGCAAAACCGATGGCGTTGATTCCTGGCCCATTCTCGGAGTTCAGGGAGGAAGTGAAGCGTTGGAGCAATTGCCGTTACAATTGAAAGCTGCGAACATCGAGTTCGAAGAAGTTACCTCGAGTCCGGATGTGACCTTCCGGGTTATTCCTTTTCAAGCGCGGCTAGTTGAGCATCCGTATTTTATTCAATTGGAGTTTCCGGAACGGAGGGGTGCGTTGCACGACTTTCTGAATTCTGTTCGGGGAGATGCGAGTATCTGCTATTTCAATTACCAATACACGGGGGAACGGGTAGGGCGCGCTTTGATCGGTTTTGAATTTCCGTCTGAGGAGCTGCGGCAATCATTTGTTGAGGGCATGAGTTCCGGTCATTGGCAATTCCGAGCATTTCAGGAGTTGCCAGCGGATGCTTTGAAGCGAATAGCCGGCTAGTCCGAAGTTTTCACTTCCCGTTCATCAAGCTCGAAAACTCAACTCAGTGAAAATATCGGACTAAGACCTGATTGGATCATCTACTTCCTCTTCCTTTTGCCCTAATAGCATAGGAATGTACTTGGTTTTGGCCAGGCGCCAAAAGGTTACAATGAAGGCTGAAAGAGGAATTGCCAGAATCATACCGAGAAATCCGTTGAGTGCGATTCCCCAGAAAAACACCGAGAAAATGATCATCACCGGATGCAGGCCTGTTTTATCGCCCATAATCTTGGGTGTGAGTATCCAGCCCTCGATCAGTTGGACCAATATCATCACCACGATGACCCAGATCAGAACCATCACACCACCATCCGGTTGAAAATAAGCTAGAGGGAGAGCGACACTTATTCCCAGCATGGAACCGAGGTAGGGAATCAGATTAAGTAGTCCGAGAGTCAGTCCAATAAAGAACCCGGATTTTAAACCTGCCAGCGTAAATCCGATTCCCATAAGGATTCCCATGATGAGAGCGATTAGGATTTGTCCGCGGAAAAATGCTACGATCATTCCTACAAACTCTCTAATAAGAAACAGCACATCATCCTGGTGATCTTTTTTTAGAAAAGGCAGAAACTCTCTTAATCGTGGGACAGCATCTTTCTCGAACTGGAGGAAGTAAAACAGGTAAACGGGTATGATAGCGAATGCGATGGTCCAACCGGCTATTCCTGCCAGCCCTTGACCAAAAACCTTGAGAGCTCCACCAGATGCGGATAGTACTTTCTTGAAAATCGTCACCAACTGTTCGCTAAACTGGTTTAGGTTTTCCGTGCTTATTTTTTGTTCTACGAAGGCTAACCAACCCGGGGCGGTTTCGTTCAGAAGCAGGATAAGCTTTTCGTAGATGCTGGGAATCGATTCGAACAGGCTGATCGCTTGTAAGACAATAACGGGTATGATTAGCAGCGCAGTTCCCACAATAATCAGGACAATCAGGGCGTAGAGTAAAACAACGGCGAATACCCGATTCAGGCGAAACCACTTCTGAAAGATTTCCACCAGCGGCTTCAAGAGCAGGGTGAGAATGGTAGCCACCGCGAGGGGCCAGATTACCGATGAAAAGGTGGAAAGAAATCTTCCAACTACTGTGAAAGTTCCCAGGATCAGAAAAATAATAAGCGCTAGCGCCACACCCGTGATGGCAGTAGCTACAATCTTTTTCTGATACGGTGTGAGTAGCGGTGTCGGCGCGGATGGTTCACTCATAAAAGGCTCAAATTATGCCTCTTATTAAGCCAAGGCCTTGTGTGCGACAAGGGTTAAAAATCGTCTTCTTCGCCCAGACCGAGGTCAGCCTTGATATCCGGACGTTGCTCAAGCTCGTCGATAAATTCGTTGGTCGAAAAGTCTGCCACCACGAAGTCGTTGAACTCGAAAGTAGGCGTGAGCGATTGCGAACTGATCTCTACCATGCGCTGCATAGCACCTTTATCGGAGTGGACGTCTTCTACCTTCACTTCCACGCCATGTTGACCAAAAAAGGTCAGTGCTTCAC
>JAPUIL010000836.1 GCA_027297085.1 Verrucomicrobiota bacterium
TTTGTTCCGCCTGAGTTCCGCGAGTTCACTATTGCCGGCCCGAGCTACTTGATCCGCTTCCACATCCACGGGGAATAAGTTTATTGAGCCAAGCACGCCCGTATTCACGGCAAGCACTTTCTGCCCTCTGGCCAAAAGCTGATCACGCACGAACGCGTATTCGGAGCCTTTTGTGTCGAAGGTCCCAATTAAACAGATTGTTTTCATTTTTGTATAGGATGGTGGTTCGGATTGCTGTTATCACAGCGATCTTATTTAAAGCGTGTGCATCGTCTTGCGCAAGTATAAATGTTGAATTTTATTCAACTCCGGTAAATTCTTCCAACTGGTCAACGGCATTTCCGAGGCAAGAGAATTTGACCGGAGACGGCTGTGACTCACAGATCAGATCATCAAATGGATTGGGAACAGACGAAAATCCAGTTGCCGTTTCGGAGCTCTGTTAAAGATGCCCCAAATGCTGTTGTTAGTATAGATAGGTTACTCAGACTGAAGCAGAGCGGTTATTTTTCCACCCCATGCTTGAGACAGCCAACCCAGGGATAATCCGATGATCAGGCCGAGAGCCGTCGGCAAAATTACCGACAAACTGATCGCCGCCCCAAGAGCAAAGAAAGTAGAACAACCGATAAAAGCTCCAGGTATGAATCCCAACTGCTTAATATGGGCCTGGAAGCACATGCCTCCCGCTCCTATCGCAACGCCGACAAAGGCCCCAAGATAATTGGAAACGCCTCCCAACAAGGTCCACACCCACACGATTACGATACCCCACAAAATGCCCGTTAAGTTGGCAAATAAACCACCCACGAAACCGCCTTTTTCTCCGCCTGCAGCATAGAACGTCGCCCAGCCAAGAAATCCAGCAGTGCCAATGCCTTTCAAATCCAGCGGCTCCTCCATGCCTAAACCACCATAGATGACCTCGAACAGAATAAACAATCCAGCCAATATTCCTACACTGACACTTACACCAATCAAACCTTTGTTCATATGCGATACTCCTTTGGGGTTAATTCTACGTTTTTGTAAACTACTGAAATTGCTCTCCGCCCTACCATCCTGTTACTGATAACTGATAGGAATTTGCTTTTTAACCTGTCCCTTTCTAATTCCCTCAACCGGCCAAGCTCTTCATAAATCTTTTTTTATAGTATAAATTGTTATTCCAACTATCGCCTTATATATAGGTATTTTATGTATCTTTATCAAAACGGGTCATTTTTTCAAATTAAATTCCAGCCATTCGATCTCAACAAAATGCCGGCGCAATTCCCGTTCCGAATAGAAGCTGAGGTATAGGTCATGATAACCACTCGTCTGCTTAAGATCTACTGTCACCTCTTTCCAATCCCGACTCACTGTTTCTTCTTCACGATAAACGGCTACAGAAGGTCCGTCTTCAGATCCCACTTGTAAATCAATTTGAAATCCAGGCACAATCGGGCGCAGGCGCATCGTAATACTACCAATGCCGCTCAAATCTATCCCTTTCATTAATGCAAAACCGTTATCGAAAACACCCTTCAGTACATTTTGCCCGCTCTCTGTCTGCCGGAGGGAAACGTTGCTAAGAGAATTAAACATGCTGGCCTCAAAACGCGGTGATCTTAATAGAACCCGAGAAGTATCGCTGAGAACAGCCCTTGATTCGAAACCGCGGTCAGTATAGGATGCCTGAATCGAAATCAAATCTCTATCAAAGCCACTTGAACTTAAACTGCCTTTTAATCCAGGAGCATTCATCACTACCGGGCGCTGATGTAAAGACAGAATATACCGCACCATCTCTACTATAACATTTCGGTTCAGCTGTGTATGAGGAGGCATAGGTATCTCACCAAACGTACCCGATCCGCCACGCTGAACCTTGTCAGCCAGTTCATTCAAAAATCGATAATCTCCTTTATAATGATCAGAAATTTTAAAGTAAGTCGGGATAACCGCCTCTGGCGCCGGTTGATGGCATGCCAGGCAATTATTGCGCTTTAACATTTCTAAACCATCCAGCAGCAGTTCGTCCACCCCGTCCCGATGCTCCACGGATAACTTGCCTGGCGACACCGGTATACGCTGAACCTCATATTCCACTTCGGTACTACTGATACCTTCCGAGGTCCGCTCATCCTCTTTATCAGTGACAATGATTTCATAATCAACGCGGTCCCAGTAAAACGAACGGTTACCGGACAGGAGGTTAATATTCACCTCCGGTGGATAATTTCCGACGTATATATTAAGTTCCGTTGAATCGCTCCCACCCTGACCATCGTTTACGACAAGTTTAACTGGAAATACTCCTGTCGATTTGAAACTGTAATTGATTTTTTTAGATTCCCCAATCAACGTACTGTCATTTAAGAGCCAACGGTACGTCAGAATGTCATCTCCATCATGATCCAGTGACTGGTCTGCAGAAAAATTCACCGACAGTGGAAGATCTCCGACAGTCTTGTCTGCCGTCATATGGGCGAGAGGTGGCAAATTGCCGGCATTGTAATCTACTTTTGAAAGTTTCGAATCCTGGCTGTTAAAGTAGGAGGAACCATACTCCAGGATATAGAGAGCCCCGTCCGGCCCGAACTTCATGTTCACGGCCTTGGCAAATGCTTCGTCAGGCATAAACCTTTCGATACTTTTAATTTTATTCTCTTCATCTAAATGCACCAGATTAATCCAGCTGCGAACCCAGTCGGAAATGAAAAGCACACGATCGTAGTAGGCAGGAAATACCGAAGCAGACTGTTTAGAACTTTCCCTATAGTAGTAGACTGGACCCGGAATAGCAGTCTTCCCCCCCTGCCCTAATTCTGGATAAAGCGGGTGGCTTTTGCCTGAATATGCAAGAAAGGCCGGCTGAGGTTTGGGCAATATTTTTAGTCCGCTATTGTTCGGTGATAAATTTTCAGGCGTCTCCGGGTCGAAGTACCTTATGACTTCTGCTGTATCATAATCCATCAGGGCAAATGACTCGTTATTGCCCGAAAAGTGAGGCCAGCCGAAATTACCGGCTCTCTCCGCCCGATTGATTTCTTCATACCCTGGAGGACCGCGCTTCGATTTATAGCTGGCATTCACCCCGACTTCCCCCCAGTAAAGCACGTCCGCCTTCCGGTCCACTTGAATACGAAAAGGGTTCCGGTTTCCCATTGTGTAAATTTCCGGCAAGCCGCCTTTCCCGTCAGGAAACAGGTTACCCTCAGGAATAGTATAAGGCCGAGCTCCGTTAGCAACCGGTCTAATACGCAAAATCTTTCCCCGGAAATCCATGCTATTGGCAGCTGTGCGCTGGGCATCATTAATATGTTTACCCGGCCGTTGATCCATCGGCGCATAGTTATACTTGGTGTAGTTTCTGATTATTCCGTTATTATGCTTCGAGCCTATATTACGCGTATTATCACCAACCGAAATATAAAGATTTCCATGACTGTCAAAGTCTAGATCTCCGCCTATATGCTGACCGTGATCAAAAGGTATCTGTAGAATAACTTCTTCAGAAGATTTATCTAACAGACCTTCTTTTAAGCGAAAACGTGAAACAGTATTCACGAGCTGCTTCTTTCCGGTTTCAGCATTTAAAACCTCTTGGGTATATAACAGATATAGAACGGGTGTTTCCTCTGAAAATTCCGGAGCAAGGATGAGACCGAGCAAACCCGTCTCAGAATCCGTCGCCGGCTCCATCTTGCCTATTACGCGAGCCTGCTTCATCTGCGGATCATAAACGCTGAGTGTTCCCCAGCGTTCAATGATATAAATGTTTCCATTCGGGCTGATGTCCATGGCAACCGGGTCAACCATCCCCTCGAAAAGAACGGTTTTTTTAAAGCGTACCGCCGCTGGTTTTTCAACCTCGGCGGCGAAAAGAACTGTCGCCTGAAAAACAGAAGTAAGAAATAAAGATACTATTGAAATCCGCATTTAAATTAATTCTCTTCCACGTGTTTGCACAGAACGCCATCATTCCGATTAGCCGAGTTGTCTCTAGTATCCAACAGCCCCGCGGAAGGCAGTATTAAAGGAAATCGCCAGTATCGCGTCCTCGTCGCCAGTATTTGTCGCATTGTGCAGAACGCCTTGGGGAATGCTTACGGTATCGCCCGTACTCATCTCTACGGACACTTCGTTCATCGTGTGTTGTATCTTTCCGCTTACTACAGTGAGGATTTCGTCGCAATTCGGATGGTAGTGGACAGGATTTGACTTGCCAGGTCTGAGGATGGCAACCCCTGTTGTCATGACCCTGCTGTTATCCATGGCAGCTGAGGTATACCAGCGGAGTTCTCCCCATGGCATGTCGTGAACATCGTTGTCCTCGTGCTTGTTAACAACCGATTTTCCAACTATCGGCTCTGGAGTATAGATTCCGGTGGCTGGAACATTTATGTGGGATGTCCATGCGATCGCATTGATAATCATTTTTCGAACTGCGGGATCGTCCAGACTTTTCAAGTAGTGTCCACCAGTATAGCCAAATGAACGACCTCCGTTTGGACGTTCATAGGCCCAGGCTAAAACGTGTTCGCCTTTTTGAGGAGGATCCGAAGCCTGCCTGGCCTTATTGCCGTATTTCGGAGTGACCGCTCCACGCAGAATCGGAGTGACGTTTCGCTCGGCGAAAAGCAAGGTTGGGTAAAATTCATCCTTAACAGTAAATTCGCCCACACCAAATGATATCGGATGGTCTTGCGACACGGGAGAGAGCGTTACCGTCTCCGTCGTACGATCATACATTCCGTTCCTCTTTGCTCCTAGCCAATCTAAAAGCGGAATAGTCGTGTTCCCGGGTGGAACGGTCGATGCTTGATGGATCGTGATAAGACCGGTGCCAGCATCGACCAACTTCTGCATGTGCTTGATCCGCTCTGGATCTAGAAGAGGAACCGGTTTTTCCCCTACTCCATCAAAATATAGAACAATTGCGGATGCACCATCGAGAGCGGCAAGATCGGCTGGCCAGCCTGTTGTATAAGCTAATACGTCAGTCGAAGCAAAAGCAGGAGACGCCTTCAACCACGCTGCAATGAGCGGGATGCCGTTGGGGAAGTCGTGTTCGCCCTTGCCATGGCTCTTCTTGCCGCCGATTAAAACGACTTTCTTTTCAAGAGACGGCGATTTTTGAGCGGAAGCGCCAAGGTTGGGTGCTGCGGGTTGCGCGATTGCCGATACGGACCAAACTAGGGTCGCAGCGATAGCGATGAAACGGAGATAGCCTGAAACTGTGGTCATGGGTGTATTTTTTAGAATTGTTATTATTCGTATTGAGAACGTTTAATTGCCGATACAGGGCACGGCTTTGAGAATTGAAAATTTCGTGGGGGTTGATTCGGTAGAAAGTCGATTCACTTTGATTTCGCGAAAGCGCGGACTTGGGCAGCGATCGCGACTTCCGTTGGTAATCGCTCCATTGAACTCGCTCCGAAGAAGCCGTCGCATGCTGGTACCCTCTCGAGCACTTCTCTGGCGTCGGCGGGCTCGGAAATAGGTCCGCCATGACAAAGGACGATTACATCATTGCGTGCGGCGCGAGCTGAATCCGCGATCGCAGATACTTCTTGAACGCAGTCGTCGAGCGTTTTGGCGGTGTGCGCTCCGATTGCTCCTTTAGTTGTCAGGCCCATATGAGCGACGACGATATCTGCTCCGGCTTTCGTCATAGCTGCCGCCTGTTCCACGTCGAACACATACGGCGTGGTGAGAAGACCGAGGTCATGCGCGGCTCGAATTATCTCCACTTCCAATTCGTAGCCCATGCCGGTTTCTTCCAGGTTCTGACGGAACGTACCATCAATGAGGCCAACTGTCGGAAAATTCTGGATACCGGCAAACCCGAGATTCTTCAATTCACGCAGATAGGGATCGCATAGGAGGAATGGATCGGTGCCATTAACGCCCGCCAACACCGGCGTATGCTTGACAGCGGTAATAACCTCATAAGCCATTTCTTTCACGATCTCATTGGCGTTTCCGTAGGCGAGTAAACCAGCAAGCGATCCGCGTCCAGCCATGCGGTAGCGTCCGGAATTGTAGATAACAAGGAGGTCAATGCCTCCGTCCTCTTGTGATTTAGCGGAAAGACCGCATCCGGCCCCACCGCCGAGTACGGGTTTTCCGGTAGCGATCTTGGCTCGTAAATGTTCGAGAATTTGAGTGCGATCTTTATTCATGTTTCGATTCGAATTAGTGAAATTATGAGCTATGTATTGTGGGGGCAATTATCAGTGTTTGCTATTGGCAGGTGGACTGACAAGGTCTTCGAAGGCGGATACAATCGCGTCGGCGAAGGCGGGATCATTAATGGCTTCGGCACGGCGTAGTACGCAGCGTCCTTGCTTGGGTTCGATCGTATTTTCCAATTCATCGAAGAGTGCTGCGTCGGCCTCGGGGTCGTGAAAAGACTGACCTGGTATATCGATCGCGGATACGCCACCTTCCGGAATCAGAAGTGTCCAGGCGCTTTTTGCTTTGTTTAACTTTTGAGATATCCAGCGAGCGATCGAGCGATTCTCTTCGGGAGTAGTACGCATTAATGTGACGTTCGCATTGTGGCGGTGAAATAGCCGATCCGCGTATTTGCCAGGCACCGTTTCGGGTGCCCAAAAATTGACCATATCGAGTGCCCCGACGCTAAGGACGTAGGGAATTCGGCGATTTAGAATAGCATCAAAACGCGATGGTCCGGCTGGAAAGACGCCACCCATGATCTCATCGGCAACCTCCGTCGTCGTTATGTCGATAACCGCCTCGACGAGTCCGGCCTCGACGAGCGCTTCCATTGATCGCCCGCCCACGCCTGTGGCATGAAATACCAATACGTCCCATCCAGAAGCTTCGAGAGCGGCTCGCACACGATCCACGCATTGAGTGGTCACGCCAAACATGGTGATCGCCGCGCAAGGTTTTACATCGAGTTGAGGCAAGTGCGCTCCCACCATACCAGCGATGGCTCCCGCGGCGCGTCCAAATACCTCGGTGGATACTCGATTTAGACCTGCGACATCAACGATGGAGGGCACCATGACGATATCGGATACTTGGACGTAAGCACTCACGTCGCCTCCCGCCACAGTTGAAACCATTAACTTTGGCACTCCCAGCGGGAGTGCCCGAAGGGCTTGAGTTATCAGGGCTGTGCCACCAGTACCGCCGATTCCGATGGCCCCTGAAAGTCGACCTTCTGCGTTTTCATTAGCCAGAAAAATCGCAAGCGCCTCACCCATAGCGGTAACAGCTGCGCCTCGATCTTTGAGGAGAAGAATCTTCTGCCCGCTCAGATGGCATTTGGCGACAGTTGTCCGGTCAATGTCGGGGGCGCATGTGGGTGGACCCGCGGTACCTACGTCCACTGTCACTACTTCGGCGCCGGAAAGCCTTAGCGATTGAGCGATGTAGGCGATCTCTTCGCCTTTTGTATCCATCGTGGCGATGGCGTAGATGTGTTTCGATGTGGGTTTAAGCATTTTTTTGAGTATTTTTTAGCAGGAGGGGCGTTCTGGAAAGCATCATTTCTCTATTCTTGATCTTTTACTCCACGTTCTAACCGCTCGTATGTTCGTGGATTAGTATTACGAATGGTTCGCCAGATGGGGTAGTGGTCGAATACATCACCGTCGCTTCCCATACGCGGGTCGTTCGTTTGCTTTAAGTACTCCTCCAATCGAGCCGACAATGCTTGTTTGTGACTCCTATACTTGGCCTGAGCAGCGACATTTACTATTTGTGCCGGGTCCTTCTTGAGATCATACAGTTCCTCAGCCGGCCGTTTGGCAAATGAGAGATCGTAGAGCCGTGCTATCTCTGCTTTGTGTTCGAGCATATACGTTCTTGTCGGGCTTGGATCGATATCCTTGAATTCCCTTCCTACTGGCCAGCGATCCGGAGCGAAATTGCGAATATAAAGAAAGTCTTTGGTCCGGATAGCACGGGAAGGGTAGCCCCGCCTGTTTTCACTGATACGATAGACAGAATGCGCCTCACGGCCATAGTAGGTTGCGTCGCGCCCGGGTTCCACCCAGCCCTGTTTACCCGAGGTCAGTAAAGTCAGGAGGCTCTTGCCCGTCATGTCGGGGTGAGGCATCAGGCCCGCGGCCTCAAGAAATGTGGGCGCCATATCAATGAGATTCGTAAAATCATGAACAACCCTGCCGCCACGCACCCCTTTCGGCCAGCTGATCGCGAGCGGCATTCGTGCGCTGTAGTCATACATATCAGCCTTTCCACGGGGAAACGGCATTCCGTTGTCACTGGTCACCACGACGATCGTATTCTCAGCCCTGCCAGTTTCCTCAAGCAGTTTCAAGTTTGTCTCGACCAATAGGTCAAACCGTTGCACTTCGAAGTAATAGTCCAGGATATCCTCCCGGACTATCCGCACGTCCGGTA
>JAPUIL010000837.1 GCA_027297085.1 Verrucomicrobiota bacterium
GCCAGAGCACGGAGAAGCCAGCGCGGCCTCCTATTCAGTGACTAATAAATACTGCTCTTCCTCCAGGTAAATATTGTCATCTCGTTCGACGACATTAAGCGCAATTAGTGACAATCCCTCACAGGGGCCGCGAACACAAAGCCCGGTGTCGGGCTCATAAATCGCTCCATGCTGAACACAGCCAAGGTAGGTGCCATCGAGATACCAAAACTGGCCACGGCGCCCATCAAGCGGCAGGCCGACGTGAGCACAGGCATTCAGGTAACCCCGAGCGACACCATCGGCGCGCACCACAAAAGCAGGATATATGCGTTGCTCCTTCTGAACACGGAACGTCACCGCGCGGCCGCGCTCTTCAAGATCGCTGGACCCACAAAGTAAGCTACTCATAATTGCTTGCTGTTAAAGAAAACGTGCACCACCGATCCGATGGCGAGGCCGAGTTCGTAGTGCACTTGTTAGCAATGAAATACTAGTCTCTCAATCGTCCAATTACATTCAGCACTTCTTCCTTGTTCTGCTCAACCTGCGGCGACATCATGAGTTGAGTACCCAAGGTCTCGTAGGGTTCATTGCAGAGAAAAGCGGGATCGTGCGACACAGCTGCCTCAAATAATGCACCAGAGGGCGTGCGAACATAAATTGAATCAAAGTAGCCCCGGTCTTTCACATCGGAAAAGTCGGTATAACCAAGCCCCTCAACGAAGAATTTTATTTGGTTCTGCTGATCATGGGTAGGACAATTGAAGGCCACATGATGGATGGCACCCTCACCGACGATCCAGCTACCGGCTTTACGATCCGGTTCATGCTCAAAATCCACATAGGTACCCGTACCACCGGCGCCCATTTCGTAACGAATCAAGTTACCGTCTTCACCTACCTTCCTGGAACCCCAGGCGACTTCTAAAAACTCGGACATGAATTCCATATCGCGACTCGATACACCAAAGGTATGGGTTCCACGAATCATGTTTTCATCTGGTACTGGACCGCCATGGTGTGGAGAGCGAGTGTCTCCATCAATACCAACGATTGAATATCGAATATTGTGTGGAGAACGGAAATCCAGACAACGCTCACCGAAGCGCTCTGTTTCAGCCACCTCAAGATCATGCGACCCGAGGTGCTCTTTCCAAAAGCCCAACGAATCCGTTGGAACCGATAAGCTGACATAACTGCACTGGCCGCTGCCTTCAGTGGCCTTGACGCCGGTGTGCGCCATCGGAAAAGTCGTTACCAGAGTGCTTACTTCTCCGGAGTCGTTGCCGTAATAAAAATGGTACACAGGAGTGGCACCATCATAGAATAGCGTACGCTTAACGCACTTCAGTCCCAGCACTTTAGTGTGGAAATCGAAGTCTTCCTGGGGATCGCCTACGCCAATGGTAACGTGATGGTGCCCTGTTAGCGCCTGACCGGGATACTGACTTGACATGTATTACTCCTGCTCTTAGGTATATGATGGAAATTGTAGCAACAATCTCTAACTCGCCATTTATCCCAACACGACAAAATACGATCTTTAAGACCAGAAACAATATGCAGACGAGGCGACCATCCTGGATCATAATTACACAGTACCCGCCGGCTGGCTGATTGCGCTTGCGCATACATTGGAATTTCGCGGGTGCGACAGCCGGGATATATTCGAACGTGTTGGACTGGATCTGGATGCTATTACGGATTCAGCCCAGCGCATTCCAGTGGAGCCGGTTTGTAAAATTTGGCAACTAGCTGAAAAGGAAATCAAGGATTCCACTTTTGGCCTGGATGTCCAGCGCTTCATCACCCCCACCACCTTCCATGCGCTAAGTATTGCACTTTGGTCTAGTTCGACCCTTAAGGATGCGCTTCAGCGTTTGGTTCGATTCGGGAGGGTTTTAAATAACTCATCTATAAAATCTTTTGATGAATCGGGAGAATCGTGGTGTTTAACCGTATCCGTTCTGCGGGACAAAGACGATCAGCCCTTGATAGCGTATCAAGACCTGGATGCTTTTTTTGCGACCATAGTCACCATTTGCCGTTCTATCTATCGTCCCAATTTCTGCCCTGTTCTTCTCGAACTAGAGAGGAGCCAACCCTCGGAGAAGGGTAAGCACGAGGAATTTTTTCAATGCCAAATAAACTTTTCAGCCTCAGACAACCGTATGTTTTTTGACAAGCAACAGCTCGGCGAAGCTTTAACGAGTTGTGATCCGGAAGCCGCTCTACAAGCGGAAGCCTTAGCCGCCAAACGACTGTCTACCTTGGATAAAAATAATTTCAGCAACCAGGTATACAACGAAATACTGAGCGATCTTCTTACTGGTAACGCCAACGAAGAGTATATTGCGTCTACCTTGAACCTCACGTTGCGCCAATTGCAAAGGAAGCTGAGTGACGAAGGCACCAATTTCCGCAGAATTCTGGACTCCACTCGCGAAGAACTTGCGCTTACCTACATCAAGAACGAAGACCTCCCTATCATTGAAATTGCCTACCTGGTGGGTTTCTCTGAAGTCACCAATTTTTCTCGCGCATTCAAACGTTGGACCGGGAAAGCCCCAGGTGCTTACCGCGCCTCTTTAGATTGAGGTGGGTTTGGGCTTGATTCTGCTGCTTAACGAGGCGTTGCCGTGTATCTCCCTGAAAGCATACCTAATAGAGCGAGGCCATCAATGGAAAAGCGATTGACGACGATGTGGTGCTCTCTAGCCATATGGATATTTTTAGTGGCTCATCGGGTTATCGGCAAATTACGGATGTTGATTTCAAGCACAACCCCGGCCGGGCTGTTGCTGAAATTAGTATGCTGTTTTTCTGCTTCGATTTTTCTAGATGGCGTCACTTACGCGGAGAGTAGTGATCCGGAGGCGAGACTCCGACAACATACACAGGAGTTTCGGCGCGAGGTAATAGAGGTCGACGACGATGTCTATGTGGCAGTAGGCTATGGTGCTTCCAATAGCGCAATGGTGGTCGGTGAAAGTGGACTGATCATTATTGATACTAAGGAGAGTACGGCTTCCGCAGAGGCGGTTTTGAAAGAATTCCGAAAAATTTCCAACACACCGGTATCGGCCATCATTTACACCCATAGCCACCGCGATCATATCAGCGGAGCCAAAGTTTTTGCTGGCAACGATAATCCAGCGATTTATGGTCGTGCCGGTTTTACTAACGAACTGGTGGGAGGTGTTGGTGTTGGGCCGATCCTGGGTAAACGTACACAAAGACAGTTTGGCTTTAGTCTGAAGCCAGGCAGTGAACTGATCAATGTTGGTATTGGCGAAAAGGTATGGGCAGACGGTTTAGGTACTGGCTATGTTCCCGCCACGGTGAATTACACGGAAGAGCGCTATACAGTCACGATCGAGGGTGTTCGCATTGAACTGGTCGCCGCCCCTGGTGAAACCGATGACCAAATCTATGTCTGGTTGCCGGAGAAAAAAGTGCTGTTCTGCGGGGACAATTTTTACCGCGCGTTTCCCAACCTGTACCCCATCCGCGGCAGTCGTTACCGGGATGTGATTAAGTGGGCTCACAGCCTGGAAAAAATGCGCAGGGAAAAGCCGGAACATTTAGTGCCCAGCCACACCCGTCCGCTAAGTGGAGCTTCCCTGGTGGACAGGGCACTGGGGGATTATGCGGAAGCGATCCGCTATGTCCACGATAAAACTGTTGAGGGCATGAACCGCGGCTTAACGCCGGACCAGCTGGTGGCTTCGGTAACCTTGCCCGAAAACCTAGCCGCTTCTCCTTACTTGCAGGAATTTTATGGTATGGTCCCCTGGGGGGTAAGATCCGTATTTTCCGGTTATTTGGGTTGGTTCGATGGCAATCCCACCAATCTTCTACCGCTGTCAGAACCAGAGGAGGCGCGGCGTATAGTAGCTTTGGGGGGCGGACCCCGGAAAGTCTACAATCGTCTGAAAAAGGCGATGGTGGCAGAAGATTACCAGTGGGTCATGCAGCTGGCCGACTACTTGATCACACTGCGGTACCAGGTTGATGAAGTGACCGATGTGAAAGTTAAGGCATTGAGAGCTCTTGCTAAGCAACAAATCAATGCGCCGGCAAGGAACTACTATCTCAGCGTGGCAAAAGAATTGCGGCCTGACCCCCCCAAGATTCTGATTGACTAGATTTTTTCCAGAGCAATGGCGATACCTTGACCCATACCAATGCACATGGAGCCAGCGCCGCATCTCCTGAGCAGATAACGTGAGAATATTCTACTTTTGACCCCAGCTGTTTCCCCGGACGATTACCCGGCCAAAAGATAGAATTAGGAAGCTAAAGCTTATTTCCCAAGCTGAGCACTCCGGGTAATTCGTATACCCTGCCAGGGACGAATCTCAATTCATTCGAAGGGCTGAGCTTTGTAGTATGGAGCATTCTTCAAAAACTCCCATACTTGCTTAAAGGTCTCAGCCTCAACCAAAAGTAACGTACCATTCATTGTTGAGACAGATGCGTCTCAGGTAGGCCCTCCTAGAAGGACACGCACCTGTTCAGACGCCCTAATATATTTCCGATGCTCCGCCCTCATCGCTTTCCGAGTCGCTAGAACATCCGCAGGATCCGAACAAAAAGCCATAGAAATTATATAGATGCCCGTATTTTCGAACGATCTCCGCAATTAGGGCGGCAATTTTGCAGGCTACAAATCCAGATGTCGCCTATCTAAAGATAGGTGATATACTTAAAAGGTTAAAAGGGTGTTTTCAGCGGTGAAAATTGCATTGTCAGACAGCATTTATCTGCGCGACTCG
>JAPUIL010000838.1 GCA_027297085.1 Verrucomicrobiota bacterium
AGCCGTCGCCTTGACAGGCTATGGCCAGACACGCGATTGCATGGAATGACCCCGACGCCGGCCTTGCTTCGATAATTTATCAATAAACTGCTTAACTTAGGGCCATTCGGGTCATTGCTTGTTTCGAGCCGTAGGCAGCACTCAACGGTATTGAGGTGCGGTGACATAACCGGACGTAAAGCGAACGCCGTTCGCTGCCAATCGGTCGGTGTGTGGTGTTTTGATGTCGTCGTAGACACCCTGGCTGCCAAGATCGGACCAGCCGTGATCATCGGAGAAGATGGTAATGACGTTGGGTTGTGTGGAAGCTGATTGTAAGGAGAATTCCGATACGGATAGCAGGAGCAGTATTCCTGATAGTAGCTCGGCAAAATGATTCATGGAAATGTTTTGAGATATTGTATGGAAAGTGTAGACGTACAAGCGGCTTTAGCTGCCTTGGTTCTGAGGTATCGCGGCTTAAGCCACTCCTGAATTCTAACAATCAAGCCAGCGGGCTTTTGGTGATGTTGGCGGGATTGAAGGGGATATTGTAATCGACCGTTTCGGTGGAAGTTTTAACCAGGTAGCCGGAACGGGCGATGAGTTCGGGACCCGGCAAAAATTCGTCGCCCGTTTTTTTCAAAAGCTCGTTGAGGCGGTCATCGAGTTGCTCTTGAAGTGCTGCATGGTCTGGGTTATTAACCAGGTTATCCATTTGGAACGGATCAGCCTCGTTATCGTAAAGCAGCCAGGGGCCGTTCAGGTCGCGGCAATAGGTAAAGCGTGTAGTTCGAACGCCACGATATTCGCGGCCTCCTTTGTCACGACTCCATTGGCCGAATGGGGACGGGCAGGTTATCAAGGCAGCGTGATCGGTATCCGGTTTTTCGGTACCCAGGACTACAGACGAACGGTCGTTGCCTTCGACTTCTTCCGGAATGGCAGTATTGGCAAGGCCCAGCAAGGTGGGCATGATATCTGGGGTGTCGAGGGGCATGGAAATATTTCGAGGCTGGTTCTTGAGTTTTGCAGGCCAGCGGAGAAGGAAGGGGATTCTAAGGGATTCGTCCCAAGGTTGTTGTTTCTTCATGGCACCTCGCGAGTGCAACATGTCGCCATGATCGGAAGTATAAACCACGATGGTGTTTTCGGAAAGCCCTGTATCGTCGAGGGTTTTTAATAAGTCGCCGAGACAATCGTCCAGGGCGGTCATATGTGCGTAGTAACCTTTGTAGTCCTTGATTGCTATTTCCCGTTCTTCTTCGGGTACGTTTTTGCGTAAAGTGATGTCTTTGTCCGCATAGAGCTTCTTGTATTTCTCGGGAGCGGTGTGGTAGGGCGCATGGGGCGGTCCCCAGGAGATGAAAAGAGCAAAGGGCGATTCGGAGTCCGATTGGGCGTGCCGTTCTAAGTAGCCTTGAGCGTCTTTGGTTTGTTCGATGGCGTCGTATCCCTTCCAGAATTTCTTTTCGGGGGAATCGCCGTAGTAGGGAGATTCATTGTAATTGTGGGTGCACTCCAGAGTGCGCCAGTATTGGAATCCCTGGCGACGTTCCGGTGGAGTAAATTCAGTGCGACCTTGCCCGTCGATGTGCCACTTACCAATCCATCCGGTATTGTAACCCGCGTCATTGAGGCAATGAGCAATGCTGCGGTGCTCAGGAGCGAGAGACAGGTCGTTTAGATACAGTCCGTGGGTGAGAGGATATTTTCCGGTGATGAGCGTTGCGCGATGAGGGCAGCATACCGGGATCCCGGAAACCGCATGCGTAAAGTTTACGCTCTGGCTAGCGAGCCGATCTATATTCGGGGTAATCACATCGGTATTGCCGGTATACCCATGGTCGGATTGCCGCCACTGGTCGGAGAAGATATAGAGAATATTAGGTTTCATCGTTTTCGGATCGGCTTTGGAACAGCCGGAGGGAAGGGTTGCAGCTATTGAGGCAGCGGCGGTTGTTTTGAGGAATTGTCTTCTATTTATCATGGTTTATGAGTCTGAAATTATACTCGCGCCCGCGTCCCACGCCGCTCATGGAGCTATGAGGGACAGGTCGCTCAAGACGTAGAGGCGCTGAGGAATAAATAATTCTAGTTAATCTCTGCGCAGCTGCGCCTCTGCGCGATGAAATAATTTGCTTCAACTGGTTTTTCTAACCACGAATGAACCAATCGACACGAATTTCCAAAGTATCAGGTAATTTTATTAGTGTGTATTAGTGTGAATTCGTGGTTTGCGAAGCATTTTTGAAATGTTTGAATTAAAGCTCTATGAGTATTAAACTTTGGATCTTCCTCATCACTTTTTCTTTAGGTTGTTTTGCCGCTGCTGAAGACATCAAGTATACGGAGCTCTACAGCCGCATTAAGACGTCCTTGGATTCCGTCGCGGCGATTGACACCCATGATCACCTTCAGCCCTTTGTGGATATCCCTAACCGAGTCGAAACTTCCAAGGGCCGAGGAATGACTCTCTACAGCATTTGGGCTGGAAGCTACTTACGGCGTACGACCGCGATTTCGCCGTGGCCGGAGGACGGCTCTTTCGATAGCTGGTGGGATCAAGCCCAGGATGATTTTGATGATGCCAGAGCTACCAGTTTCTACCGGTATCTTCTTCCCGCTTTTCGTGATCTCTACGGCATCGATTTTGATACGATTACCCGTGACGAGGCTCGTAGTTTGAACGACCGCATATTCGAAAACTACCAGAATGATCAGTGGCTGAAAGAAATTATCACGGATCGAGCCAATATCGAATTGATGCTGATCGATCCTTATTGGAACCGGCTTCAGTTCGCCCGAGAGTATAAATTCTCGGTTCCCGTCTTCAATGTGACCACGATCATGCGGGGTAGCCACCCGGGCCAGTTCAGCAGCAGTCCGGAAAGCGACAATCCCTTTGTTTTCGCACGTCGCAAAGGAATGGAGACGAAAAATCTGGACGATTTCTTAGAGGTGATAGAAGCGCTATTTGGGGAAGCTAAGGCGTCTGGAGCTGTTTGCCTGAAATCCACCCAAGCCTACCAGCGAAGCCTCAGTTATGGGCAAGTTTCCAAGGACGGGGCGGCCGCCATCTATGGCAAATCACCGAAAGAAATTACTGCCCAAGAACAAATGGAGTTTGAGGATTTCATGTTTTGGCGAGTATGCGAACTCAGTGCCAAATATGAGTTGCCGTTTCAAATTCACACAGGCGATGCCCGCATCCAGGATTCGAGTCCCATGTACCTGGTTGATTTGATCGAAGCCAATCCGAAGACGAAATTTATTCTGTTTCATGGCGGGTATCCATGGGTAAGCGAAACGGGTGCGATCGCGATGAAACATAAAAATGTATGGATCGATTCCTGTTGGCTCCCCACGCTTTCCTATACGATGGCCAAGCGCGCCTACGCGGAGTGGTTAGAGGCCTTGCCTTCAGATCGCATCCTGTGGGGTGCTGATACCGTGCATGCAGAGGGAATTTACGGCGCCACCGAGTTTACCCGCGAATGCCTGGCAGAGGTTCTTTCTGAAAAAGTTCAGCGAGGGGAGTTGCGCGAGGAACATGCAAAACGTATCGGTCGGCAGATCTTGCGCGACAACGCACTTAAATTGTTTCCCCAACTGAAAGCGTTGTTGTGGCGATGATTTGATGATGTCCTACTTTATTCTAAATGTAGGAGTAGCTTTACGCCGCGATTTTCCAAGATCCCCGGAATTTGACATGAAGCACGGCCTAAAAATCGATTCGAAGCACGCAAATGTAGGAGCGCGCTTGCTCGCGATTCCACCTGCAACGAGCGATCGGGGGTTCCATCCGTCGCTTGTTACAAGCTATGGAGGACTAAAGAACGCCCCTCCTACAGCTACTCAGTGGCGAGAGTTTTACTTTGAAAACATTTGGGTCGCGAATAAATTTGCTCCTACTTTTAAACACAAAGTAGTAAGATAAGGACGGATAATCTTTCATCTTCCATTCACACCTTATGAAACTTATTTGGCAGGTCCTTTCCCTGGTCTTTTTATCCGCTTCTTTAGACGCGGAGGAAAAAAAGAATGCCGTCTCCGCCCTCGAACCTATGCCTGACAAGCTAGTGGTACTCACCTTCGACGACTCCGTTAAATCCCACTTCACCGTCGCGCGGCCAATCCTAAAACAATACGGTTTCGGCGCGACCTTCTTTATCACCGAGGGCTTCACCTTTACCACCAACAAAAACGACTACATGACCTGGGATGAGATCGCCGAGCTGAATCGCGATGGATTCGAGATCGGCAATCATACACGCGACCACAAGGGCGTGAATCTCAACACTATTGACCTGCTGGAAGAACAACTCACGGGCATCGACATTCGTTGTTTAGAATACGGGATCCCTCCGCCCATCTCCTTTGCCTGGCCGGGAAACGGAATCGAGGTGGAGGCACTCAAGGTGCTGCGAAACCATGGTATACGTTGGGCACGGCGTGGTGGCTTTCCCGAGTACCCACGCGGCGGTGAGCGCGGGTTCCCCTACGAGCAGGGACTGGACCACCCCTTGCTCATCCCGTCAGCAGCTATCCCCCGGCCCGAGTACACTTTCGAGGAATTTGTCGAAACGCTGAAGGGCGCACGCGACGGCAAGGCCGTGGTCCTGCAGTTCCACGGCGTGCCGGAAGGCGAACACCCCTGGGTACACGTACCACGAGAAACTTTTGAGCGTTTCATGGCTTACCTGCACGAACACGATTTTCAAGTCATCGCAGTACGGGATCTGGCCAGGTATGCGGATTGGCGTATCGAGCCAAAGGATCCGATGGCGGTTGTTGAAGCGCGAAAGGCGAAGCTGGGGCAATAAAGGGGAAGAGGTGTGAGGCAAGTGATTAGAGTCGAATTGTCACGTCCTGACTTAAAGTTGACACATTTTGTTAGGTTAATGGTTGGTTGATTCGTAGATGGTTGTTGTGGCTTGAGTTGGCAGGTTGGTTCGGTTTTACCGTCCCGAAGAGTGGCCGGTAGGATCCGTTAATTCTTGAATTCGATGAGAACTTCTCTGAAAATGTTCGGACCGGCGTTTCTCGTGCGTGTGCCGTTCGCCTTGCTCACCTGGTTCAAGATCGAGATGCCAAACAATTACCCGGTCGTTCTCAAAAACCGTTTGTGTTCCTACTCCGGCCTCTGTTGGATCAAGGTCCGTAGGTCGAGCGGGCTTGTACGGCCCAGCGTCCTTCGTGGCGGGTCACGAGATAGACGGCGTCGTAGCTCGAGAGTGTCTCGTCCTCGGAATTGAGATTGCTGTAGCGCACGATGACGTTTACTCCGTCAGCCCCCGCCTGAACGGTCTCTGCGCTTTCGAGTTTGGTGCGGAACCAGGTTCGTTGGCGGCCGGGTTCGGTTCCCGCAAAAAAGTCCTCTCTGGTCTGCCAATAATCGAGGCCTGATGAGCTGAGTCGTACCTGCGGGAAATGGAGTGTGTCGGCCCAGATTTCGAGGTCGAGTGAGTTGAAGGCCTCAAAGTAGGCCTCCACCGCTTGACGCGCGGGCTCCGCTGCAGCTGCCGCCGCTTCGCCGGAGTCGACTTTCCCCGTACCGAAACGCGATTGGATGCCCCACCGTTCGCCTTGCCGCGTGACGATGTAGGTGACCTGCTGGCTCGAGATCCGTTCGCCGTTCTCGCGGCGCCGGGAGTACTCGCCAGCGATGTGCATCTTGTTTGCGGAGACGTGCAGGACTCTGCGCGAGTCCCACTGGCTGCGATGCCAGCCCAAAGCCAGGACACTCTCGAAGACGCCGGCGCGAGCGCGAATGTAGTCCTCGCCGGTGGGGGAGACGCTGAAATTTCCCGCCGAGGGACGGACG
>JAPUIL010000839.1 GCA_027297085.1 Verrucomicrobiota bacterium
GTTCTGCGTTCCAGCTCGCTACCGATGAGCGAAGCGAAGCGCAGAATAACACCCGCTTGGTTACGTAGAATACTACGCTCCCGCGCTTGCTTGCAAACTGCGCCTTGTTCTTCATCACATCTAGATTTTTTGAAACTATGAGGTCTAATCTTGGGAATCTTTTTAGTGCCACTCAGAGATTGAGACGGAATTATGGCAAGAATAGTAGTTTTATTAATTCATTCATTACCGCTTCACCAAAAGCCCAGGCGGCTGCGTAGATCACAACAGCTTCCACCACATCGCCAGCGGTATTACCCTCCACATAATATTCGGTGCTCGGCCAGGCGGCTACATCGCTGGCCAAAATCATCGAATGTAGTTTCCGGATACTTTCGTTCTCATTGACGCGTTTGTCTTCTCTGGCATTAAGAACGATTAGTCGATCTTGCTGTTTGATTTGGAGCTGATAGGTTTTCGTTAATTTCCGGTAGATTAAATTCACACCATTCATATCAGCAATTGGAATACGCACTTCGTCTTCGGTAGGCGAACTCTCCAACCCTCCTTTGAACAGGTGGAGATCAGTTTCCGTAAGCAATACTACTCCGTCGGTAAACTGGATTATTTCTTTTGATCCGTCGGGAATCTTAACAAATTTACCGTAGCTAAGATATCGTACATCCGATTTTTCAATCCCGAGGGCAGATGCCAGTTCCTTCTCCTCTCCGTCTTGAGTCTGCGGGGTTGTGCATCCTGAAACCAAGACAATTAAAAGGATCGTTCCGTAGATCGAGGATGTCATGATATTGAAGTTATTCAAGACACAGCATATTGCAAATGCTCTTTTTTTCGTAATTACTACCTGGAGTTCTCTCCGAGGCTGAAAAGGTGGGAGGACTGGCAGGAGGAGACGGGGTAAGTTTACCTTGAGTGCCCACATGAATTTTCAATATAGTAATGAAAAATTTATCCCTGAAATCATGAACCTCTCAGATCAATTAATCCACTCCAACAAAGCAGGTTATGAAATGCCGAGCATCTGCGATGCCCAGCATTCATACCTTTAGCGTTAAAATTAATCCTATTTTTTAATTTTTATAGTTTTCCTCTTTGCCTTCTTTTCAGTGGCAGCCCTGGACTTTGACAGGAAGAAAAACAGAGCCAACCCATAGACCTTACAGTCCTGGAAGTGGTTATTTTTGTTTTTCGAGACAAATTCATCAGGAGGCTTTCCAGCCAGCAGCCGCTTTCTTGGTCTCCTGGTCTCATCCAGCAGCTGAGCATAAAATGCAGCCTGCTCTCGTTCCTCCTCAGAAGTGGCTGCCAGAGGTAATTGATAGGTATGCCAGTTCCGAATTTCTCCACTGTAGCGCAGTTGCAAGTACGGCATGAATTCTGCCATTATTCTCTATATGCATCGTCTTTTCTTATCTGCCTTCCTCCTTTTAGTTCCCGGTCTCGCGGGTTGCAGCCAGACTAAAACTGCCCAAGAGCCTATCCCTATCAAGGTTGTCGTAGTGGCCATGTTTGAAATTGGAGACGTAGTGGGCGACCGGCCTGGTGAATTCCAATACTGGGTGGAACGTTTGCCTCTGGACCAGACCTTGGACTTTCCCCAAGGCTATACACCTCTGCGCTACAATGCGGAGAAAGGTATCCTGGGTGTCACTACGGGCATTGGTACCCAATTCTCGACCGCCACGATTATGGGTCTGGGAATGGATCCCCGATTCGACCTGACCAAGGCCTACTGGCTAATTGCCGGCATTGCTGGAGGCGATCCGGAAGACACGTCACCGGGCGATGCTGTTTGGGCTGATTGGGCTATCGACGGTGACATCAGCCACGAAATCGACCCTCGCGAAGTTCCTGACGATTGGCCAACCGGTTATATCCCATTCCGTAATAAAGCGCCCTACCAATTACCGATGCCTGCCTCCGACCAACACTGGGGTGTGCGTTACCAGTTGAATCCGCAGATTCTCAATTGGGCCTACCAACTGACCAAGGACACAGAACTTACCACCAGCGAAGGAGCAGATAACTTAAGAAACAAATTCAGCGACTTTGCCGGGGCACAACATCCTCCGCGCGTGCGAATAGGCGCACAACTCGCCGCAGCTACTTACTGGCATGGTGCACTCATGAATGATTGGGCCAATCGCTGGGTCGATTACTGGACAGAAGGCCAAGGAAATTACTTCACAGCAGCTATGGAAGACACTGGCACCATGCAAGCGCTCACACGATTAAACAAGGCCGGGAAAGCAGATATCAATCGCGTCATGGTGCTTCGCGGTGTAACCAATTATACCCGGCCCATTGATAGCGTTACAGCAGCCAAAAGCCTGGAAGGTGAGACCGTGGGTCATTACTCCGCTTACATGCCCACTGTCGAAAACGTGTACCGCACCGGCAGTCCGGTAGTGGAAGCACTCCTCGCCAATTGGGAAACTTACAAAGATACCATTCCGTCAGCTGATTAATACCCTATTTGAACGACAAGGTCACCTGAATCTCTACGGTCGAATCTCTCGGTAGTCCTGAAACGGATACGGCAGACCGAGCGTGTTTGCCGGCTTCCCCGAATACTTCAACAAATAGATCGCTAGCCCCATTAATCACGCCGGGACTGTTGGTAAACCCGGTAACCGCATTAACGTAACCTGAAACCAGCAAAATCTGGTCGACGCGATCCAGCACCCCGAGGGCCGCACGCATGGATGCGATTGCGTTTAGCGCGCAGACCTTGGCAGCTTCATGACCGGTTAAAAGTGTCTGCATCTCACCCACTTTTCCGGTATGGGTCATTTCCCCATCCAACGATGCCAGAACACCGGCAAGAATCAATGTATTCCCATTAAAACGGAACGGCAGGTAGTTTCCGGCAGCCGCAGGTGCTTTGGGTAGCTCCATCCCAAGTTCGTTTATTTTATTTTCAAATTCATCCATGGTTCTGTAGTAAAACAAAAGAATGCCACATCGGCGACAAAGAAGCTCTCAAATTTTAATTGATGAAATCTCTTCCTTATTGGTCCATTTCTGATTGGTCCACCAAATCACGAGTGGATCCCTGCGCCGCAGCCGATCACTTTTATGACCAGTTGAAAAGACTTCCCGTCAACCAGGTCAAAACAGCAATTGCCCGCACTCAAACCAGAAAAGACCTGATCCAGGCCTTCGAGCTATCCACATCCAATCCAAATTTACCTCTGTCCGGTGTGCCCTACCTGTTAAAGGACCTATACGATGTCGCTGGATGGGATACTACGGCCTCTTCCTTGTTTTTACACGAAGTGCGCCCCGCCCCACAAAAATCCAGTGCCTTGGCCCAAGCGTTTGACCAAGCCGGTGGAGTATTCGCCGGGAAAACGCATTTGGTGGAATTTGCTTACGGAATGGAGGGCAGTAATAGCCATTTCGGAGACGGAGTTCACCCGCAATTTCCAGAACGTGTATCGGGTGGCTCCAGCAGCGGATCTGTTTGGGCAGTGGCCAGCGGACTCGTGCCCTTAGCATCCGGCTCGGATACAGGAGGCTCGGTCCGCGTACCGGCTGCCTACAACGGCCTCTATGGCCTTCGCGTTACTCCCGATCACCCCTGGTCCAAGGACGGCTGTTTTCCACTCAGTCCGAGTTTAGATACAGCCGGCTGGTTTACTCGAACCGCGGATGATATCGAAATTACGATTGATGCCCTGTTTCAAACCACTCCTTCCGAACAGACGAATTTTAATGGCATTGATCTGCTTCCCAACTATGCTTTTTTGGACAACGGTCTATCAATCCCGCACCAGGAGGCGGTAGCGTCCCTTTCTGTATCCACAAATCCTGAAGCGACACGGGAATTCAATTCCTTGCCCGACCTGGTAAAAGCTTACCTGATTACTTCGAGTGCCATTCCCAATGAACGTTCATCGGGAATGGCACGAAAGCCGGAAAGATCAATACGATCCACAAACCTGGCGAAGAATCGCCAATGGGAAACAATGGACGGCTGCTGACCTCGATGATTCCGCTAACGCACAGAGCCAGGTACAACACTATTTCAACCACCTGTTTGTTGATTACGATTTCGCCCTATTACCAGCTGCCCCGGTTCCGGCACCCCTGCTGGGAAAAAGCACAGCGCTTCGGGAAGTGCATCTGACCCTCACTGCTCCGGCAAGCTTGGCCCAATTACCGGTACTTACCATACCTTACTTTATGAAATCGGGCCTAAGTGGAGGCATTCAAGTAATCGTGCCCGACCTAAGCGCGAAATCCATCGCTATTTGGAAAGATCTGCTCTATGCCTGAAAATCCGCCTATGGTACGGTTTGAGAAAGTTGGTAAACGGTTTGCCGGCGGGCCTTCAATTTTGAAAAACATCGACCTCGAAATCGAGGAAGGAGATTTCGTGACGTTTATTGGCCCCAGCGGATGCGGGAAAAGTACTCTGCTTCGAATGCTGGCCGGACTTACACCTGTTACCGAAGGATCGCTCCTAATTGAAGACCAAGCTCCAGTGGAGCCAAGGGAGGACCTCTACCTGGTGTTTCAGGAAGCCAATTTGCTCCCCTGGGCACAAGTCACGGAAAATGTGGAGCTGCCCCTCAAGTTAAAGGGAAAATCTAAAACGGAACGACGAAAAAAAGCGGAAAAGATGATTGAGCTGGTAGGTCTCCAGGAAGCAACGCACCAATACCCGCGGCAACTTTCAGGCGGTATGAAGATGCGCGTGTCCATAGCCCGCGCCCTCACTGTTTCGCCCAAGCTGTTACTACTCGATGAGCCCTTTGGAGCCCTCGATGCCATCACACGGAACCAGCTCAACGAAGACCTGCTTAACATACGCCAACGTGACGCTTTCACC
>JAPUIL010000084.1 GCA_027297085.1 Verrucomicrobiota bacterium
AGGAGGCGCACTTGAGATAACAATCATATGCCGCTATTCCGATGGGGAATATCCGCTCGGTAAATTCCGCGTATTCGCGACCGATTCAGCGGATCCACTAAACCTGGGATTACCGGCTAGCGTTGCAGGCATTCTAAGTAAAGCACCTTCAGCCCGTTCTGAAGAAGAGTCTTCTATGATCAGTGAATGGTATAAGTTTCAGGATCCGGACTATCTGACTAAACGTTTTGCCTGGATCAAAGCCCAGCGTCCACTTCCGCTCGATGAGAAAATGGAGCAACTTAAAATGGCACTAACCTGGGCCGAACGCGCAGTTCCGGATGACCCACCAATTGTCCAACTGCGGAGCGATGTGTATTACTCCGTTGAGCAGGTGGCTAATCGCCGCCTGACCGGCGCCCAGGACCTAACTTGGGCCTTGATTAACAATTCCGCATTCATCTTCAACCACTGATTCCGGAGATCTGAACGATTGTGTGCAAATGTAATAAACAACATGAATAGCAAAATTTATCGTTCTACCTCGATACACCGTTTTATGGGTGCACGATTTGCACACATTCTCGGGCTGAATTGCCGTGTGTTCCTTCTTCCTGTCTCAGTTACGCACGGAAGTGCGCGCCTTCGCCTCTCAGTCGTCAAGCACGACACCTCAACTCCGTCAGAACTCCGGAATCAAAATCGAATCTGCTCGGATTTTCGTGAAAATGGTAGGGCAAGAGCGTCCTCGCTCTGCCGAATATTTCGTTTGTGCTCCGGACTTATAATACGGTTGCCCAGACGTACACGTAGTAGCAGGTTTATTCCGCGATTCGAACATCTTTCTTACAATCAAACAGCAGAGCGAGGACGCTCTTGCCCTACCTAAAAGATCAGCATTTTCAATTTAACTCAACCGGAAAAACACCATGTTCAGGTTACCAGGTCCTAAAGGCAAAGATCTCTGTGATTCTCATCTCAATTGCAGTCGACGAGACTTCCTCCGTGTTGGGGGCGCCGGCATGCTCGGCTTGACTCTCAATTCTATCCTTCGCGCCCAATCCGTTTCCGCCGCCAGCGAGTTTGCCGGCCGGCCCGGTTGGGGCAGAGCGAAATCCGTCATCATGGTCTACCTCCAGGGAGGCCCCAGTCACCTGGATCTCTGGGATCCAAAGCAGCGTGATTCAGTACCAGACAATGTTCGCTCTGAATTTAAGAACATCTCCACCAAGATTCCTGGGATTAACTTCACTGAGATCCTTCCTCACCTGGCCAAGGTGAATGATAAATTTACCATGATCCGGTCGATGAGCTATACGCCGAACGGGCTATTCAACCATACCGCCGCGATCTACCAGATCATGACCGGTTACACTACCGACAAAGTCAGCCCTTCAGGCCAACTCGAGCCGCCATCTCCAAAAGACTTTCCCAACTTTGGGTCGAACATCACACGCCTTAAACCCACCGACGAACCGATGCTGCCGTTCGTCATGTTGCCGCGGCCTCTCCAGGAATCGAACGTGGTAAACAAAGGCGGTACCGCCGGATTCCTCGGCAAGGCCTTTGATCCTTATTACCTGTTCCCTGAGGGCGACGACATGGATCTGTCCAAAATGGACAACATTAAAGTCGATGATCTGCAGCTACGTCCTGACGTTTTCTCTGTTCGCCTTCGCCGCCGGGCCAGCTTGCGGGAAGCCATCAACGCTCAGATGCCTCTGATCGACAAAGCGGTTGAAGAATACAACATCGACGAATTCTACGACCAGGCCCTGAACTTGCTCGTCAGCGGCCGGGCTCGCGACGCCTTCAACATCGGCGACGAAAGCGAAAAACTCCGCGATCGCTACGGTCGCAACACTTTCGGACAAAGTTGCCTCCTGGCTCGCCGCCTCGTGGAAGCCGGCACTAAAGTAGTCGAGGTGATTTGGCCCAAGGTCGCCAATTCCGACAATCACAGCTGGGACCATCACGTGGGTCTGAGCAAGCGCATGAAGACTCAGTCCGGGCCGATGCTCGACCAGGGTCTCAGTGCTCTTTTTGAGGATCTCGACCAACGGGGTCTACTCGATGAAACACTAGTCGTCGCGATAGGAGAATTTGGTCGCAGCCCGGAAAAAGGTGTCTCCACATCCGGAAACACCAACAGCGCCGACGGCCGGGATCATTGGCCTTACTGCTACACCAGCGTCATTGGAGGCGCCGGCATCAAGCGCGGTTACGTTCACGGTAAGTCCGACAATACGGGATCGGCTCCTACAGAAGATCCTGTTCACCCAACCGAGATCCTGGCCACTGTTTACCACGCCATGGGAATCGATCCCAATACCATTGTCCTCAACCACCTCAATCAGCCACGCGAACTAGTAAAGGCCGAGATGGTCGAGCGGTTGTTTGCGTAAATCAGTAGCGAAAGTCCTTTGCACTTGAGGACATGTCTGGCGATTAGATCTAGTACTTCAATAAAGGCCTAACCAAGACAGAAGGTGAAAGGATGAAGCAAAGTTGCCTTGCACGCCGGTGACTTCGGTGTTGAAGCCATAGGACAGCACGGTAGAGGCGTCGATGGCACCAATATCCTCGAAGAATATATCCGTGATATACTAAAATCCTTCGTACTCTAGATCGACTCTGTCGAACAGGATCGCGTCGTGAATATGAATCCATAGCTTTGTCAGAAACAAAAAATCGGTCTCAAAACCCGTACACTATCATCAAAATGAAACCACAAAACATTGACCGCCGATATTTCCTGAAAACTTCCATCGTTGGAGCTGCTCTAGCCGGGGTCCCGATAGCCAATAGCACGGCGCAGGAATCAATCGCCACTGATAAATCAAGTACCTCAAGTTTTTCCAGTAAACGAACCACCCTTGCCGAAGCCAGACCGGGTACGCTCATCAGGCCGGATATGTCAAACTGCTCCCCAGCCGAAAATTTTGCTCTCGGCTACCAGAAAGACCGCTGGCAGTTGGATGAATTTGAAACTACCGAAGGCGTTAAAGGATTCATGGCCTCGGCCCGGCCGGATCATAGTTGTGGTAAATTGACTCTGCCGTTGGAAGCGCAAGGGCTTTACCGGATCTACTTGGGCATCCACGCCACTAAATCCCACTACCGCGGCAGCTCCTCTTATGGACAGATCGAAGTTAAACTGACGGATGATAAAGGGTTTCGCAGAGTGGGACCTGAAGATGATACAGAAGATGAAGATGGTACGACCAAGTTTGGCGAGGACGGTCCGAGCGAGGATAAGATAATTACCGAAGCCTACTGGAAAACGGCCGAGTTGAAAGGACAGTCCCTGACGTTCCGTCAAATGCCCTACCCCTACAATCGGCCAGAGCATGCACGAATCGGCAACTTGACCTACGTAAGATTAGTGCCGTTGAACGAAAAGGAAAAACTTCATTGGCGATCAACTCGACCAGGGAAGAATACTCGAAACTTGGCCCTGATCTTTTGCACCGGTCAATACACCGGGCATACCCGAGGCACCTACACCTTTCACCCTAGCTCCAAGGATTGGTTCAAAGATGAATTCGAGCCCTTCGCCAATTCTGATATTGGGTTACTTATTTTCGAAGCAGTGAGAGGCAGTTCCTGTGTCTATAAAACCAGTATCGGAAGTCTGGGTACCAAGGATAATGTCTGGCAGGAGGATTGGGTGGACCCCTTAAGAGAACTTACTCGCCTGGCTCATGGCAATGGTATGAAAATTTTCGCCAGCATGCGTTTTATAGGAGTGCAGTTTCCCATGAACGTGTCTCCCATAGCTTGGGCACCGTTTTATTGGAAGCATCGTGAATGGACCATGCGTTCCAAGGAAGGTATACCCATCACCAAGCTAAGCCTGGCGTATCCTGAAGTTCGCCAATACTGGCTCAGTCTCTTGCGCGAAACCCTGACTTATGGAACTGACGGCCTACAGCTCCACCTGAACCGTTCCGAACCCTATGTATTTTATGAAGAGCCGGTCGTTCGTGCTTTCCAGGAAAAGTATGGAGATGACCCGCGCAAACTCCCCGTCGATGATCCACGCTGGTTGGAGCACTCCGCTAGCTATCTGACTCAATTCATTCGCGAAATCCGAGCCTTGCTCGATGAAAAACCGGAACGTAATTTGGGTGTCACCCTGTCGGGTCGCAAAAATGGAAATCCGGCTCATTATGAAGAAAACCATTGCGACGTGGAAACCTGGATACGCAACGGTCTTGTCAATTATATCATGGTCACTCCCGACTTGCACCCGACTCTACTGAAACGGTGGCGCTCACTGGGAGGAGACAAGCTCCACATATGGCCAGACCTGATGCCGCGATCACAAACAGCTGCCAGCTATGCTCGATTAGCCAAACAGTACTACAAAGCCGGAGCCGATGGCCTTTGTCTGTGGGACGGTGAACGCCGGTCAGCAAAGATCAGCGAGTGGGCCGCAGTCCAACAACTCGGCCATGTCAACCAACTCGATCAACTCATTAAAGACGGCCCCTCTTATTACCGCTGGACCGGTCTCAAAACTCTAGGCGGCTTTGACGTAAAATGGTCCTTTAAGGATGGGTAGAGCGGGCTACACCTGTGTTACTGGTTATCGGTTATTTGTTATTGGGAATGCATTTATTGCTGAGCTGGACCAATAGCCAGGTCACGCCTTTTCCCAGGCTTTGCTATAAGTATTCCGAAAGCACATTAATAACTACAATGATGTAAAAAATGACTTCGCTTATTTCATCTTCCGAAAGTTGATCATTCTTGAAAGCTTCCTCCTGAAACACCTCAATCAGATGACTTATTGCAATGAAGAGTTCAGGATCTATACACAGATAAGGAAATTCTTGGGCGAGTGTTTCTCTGTCGGCATCTTGATGATCTTCCATCAATGACGCCAACTCCTCAATTTCCCAGGATAGTGTTTCTGCACTCACCCGTATGATCTGATCTTCCTGTGCCAGTGCATACCAGGCAGCGGGTATTAGAAAGTCCAATAAATTGTTTGTCTTTGAAAACAGGAGGTCAGCTGTTTCCTCCTTAAAAACTTCCATCAGATTGCAGCCGGCGGCTTTCATCCGGATCAATCCTTCATCCGCCGATTTGAATTCGGTGAGAAAACGATTTATGAGTTTGGTATATTTTTCTATCTGATAATCATCGATACCATCTTCGTATTCATCGTCCAGGTCTTCTTCGTCGGCGTTCGGAATTGCCGGCCTGGGACGGGGAGGAGGAGCGGGAAAATTTAATTCGTCCAATCCGAGTTCGCTAGTCATCCAGTTCAAGTCGACGGATTCGCCTTTGTGGAGATTGGATTTATCGGTTTCAAATAATAGCTCTTTGACCCACGAGACCAGTTTCGGTCTCAGGAGAAAGTCTGTCGACGCCTGCCTCGGCGATGCATTGTCTAGAGCTGGGATGGGCTGATCCATAAGCTCTTTGTAATAGGATTCCAAATACTGGCTTGTTGCCACCTTTTCATTTGGCATGGCTTGCGGCATATCCATCGTGGAGGATGAGGCGGAAAAGCGGTTATTAAACTCGAGAAAACATGGTGCCACGAGGGAGCGGTCTACCGGAGGTGTATTTTCTGCCAATTGCTGAGATAAATCCTGAACGATATCCCGGTGCAATTCCGCGTTTCCGCCCAATGCGTTTTCGAATGTCTCGCGCACTTTCTCCATGCCATTGGCGTTTATTGAAAATAGCCGTGAGTATCCCTGTTTCAACTGGATGGAACCCAGTACGCGGGTTTCGTTTCCAGACGAATTGCTCCCTGTCTCCAATTGATCGAATGCGTAAATATAACCATCCCGCCGGGTTTCCCTGTCGAGTGGACTTTCACGAAGATTGGCCTTGCGTAAGATCTCAACTCCCAGTTTCAGGGGAATGGACATCTTGTATTCCAATTCCCTCGACTTAATATTGGATGCTTCGAGCATTTTGCGGCGCTGCTCCAATAAGGTTGAATCGAAGGCTTCGCACACCCTTTCCATATTTGCCAGTAGCCATTTCTGGGAAGTCTTACCGCCCAGGTGATTAACAACTTCATTAAATGCTTCCAGCGGGGAAAACCCTTGTAAGGATGGTTGTTCGCGGGCGAAAGCATGGAAGTGGGTAAATTGGGGCACCGTGTAGTAATAGCCGATCATGGTTTGAAACCGACACGCCCGCAAGGCCAACGATCGATCCACGGCTGTGTGGATGCGTCCGGAATCATCGAGAAGATCCACAAAGGTTACCGTTTGCTCGTCCACTACCTCCTGAAACTCTACCAGGGATACCTTCATGGTCTGCTTGTGCTCCAGCAAAACACGGAGGTCATTTTTGAGCCCTTTGTAACCTTCCACTCTCCAGGCCTCGAAAAACGAAAGCCCGTGGTCGTCCACCACATAGTGCAGGATTTCCAGCATCTTGGCTGCCATAACAAATTCGTCCTTGGGAGAATCTCGAAACAACTTCTCTATCAATTTGCCAAACAGGGGATGACGGGCCGCCCGCTCCAGAATTAATTTGTCCAGCTGTGCCCCAAGTTCCAGGATCTGATCGTAGTTTTCCGGATTGTAAGGACTGTAAGCACAACTGACCGGACAGTTGTATTGGGAGTGCCGGTTTGCGCCACATTCGGCGGAATCAATTTCCTTATTTAGCGCCGGGCAAATCCTGCGTTTGTTCTTTTTACTCATTCTTAGGAGGGTTAATCTGTTTCGCTGGTCAAGTTCAAATGGTTTCCGAATAAATAATCAAATAATGGATCACCTCTTTCCTGCATGCTGCAACCTTCATTCAATATCAATTGTGAAATTATGTTGGAGCAAGATAAGATCCAGTGTGGTGTCGGTTAAGTTCCATGATAAGTTACCGTAGCTAGGCACCACTGACCCCGCACCGTCTCCTCATGGGAAATAAATCAGCAATTAAGCATCCCGGAATCTAAAGACTAAGTCCTCAATCAACTCACCACTGGCCACTTGAAGGTGGAAGTAAGGTCGATGCGTTTGCCGGTGGCGGATGATTCACGGGCGGCGGTGATGACTTCTATTACATGTAACGCATGTTCGGGTGCTACAAGTAGCTGTTTTCCTGTGACAAGAAATTCAGCAGCCAAGGCTGCGCCAACCTGCCATTTATATCCTTTGGGATCGGTGGCGTATCGTTTGAAGGCAGGCGCATCCTCTGTTGCCAGGTCTACGCCTTTTGGAGCCCAGTCATAACCAACCAAGCTCATCAATCCTTTTGAGCCAACTACTTCGATAGTGTGACGGGTTTCTTTACCGCCATCATGACCGTGATTGTTGAAGTAGTTGAAACCCGATTGCACATGAGAGATCACACCGTTGCCGTGGTCCATGAGGATCATAGCGTTGTCTTCTTCTTCCACCTTGATACGGCCTTTGTCCTCCACGGTGCGCTCAGGGGTCACGATGCTCACCATGGCAGTGACGCTCTTGGCGGGGCCTAGCAATCCGGTAATTGAGGTTAGATTGTAGACTCCAAGATCCGGCAGACTGCCTCCGCCTTTTTCGTAAAAGAAAGCCGACCACCACGGCCCGTCATGTCCGTATTGCGCATGCGCCGCGGCAATCCGTCCAAGTTTGCCCGCTGCGATTTGTTTAGCCATGAAGGCAAACTGCGGGCTCTCCACCGTGATGGGAGCACCCCAAAGTTGAATATTCTTTTGCTTGGCCAGGCGCAGGAGGTCCTGTCCGGCCGGGAGTGAATTCGCGATAGGTTTCTCGCTCCAGACATGCAGACCTGCTTTAAGCCCCTGGCGATTGAGATGCTCATGCTCCTGCATATCGGTCAGGTTGATGAGAAATTCGAAGGGTACACCTGCCAGCATAGCCTCAATGTTTGGATAGGTATTCGAAATGTTGAATTGCTCTGCACTGTTCTTAGCGCGTTCGTAGACGATGTCGCACAAGCTCACGACCTCAGCGTAGGGCGAATCCTTCATCACCGGCAGGTATTTGGTCGATACACTGCCGC